>JAFLJU010000242.1 GCA_022712835.1 Desulfobacteraceae bacterium | reverse complement strand
TTCGGTGATGTGCATAAGGGCAAACCTTGAGGCGTTCCAAAGTTTGTTCACAAAGTGGCGGTACCCTTCCACCCTGTCTTCGGACATTTTCACATCCCGCCCCTGGGCGGCAAAAGCGGCCAGGGTAAATCTAAAGGCATCAGCACCGTATTCATCAATCACTTTTAAAGGATCAATAACATTGCCCTTGGACTTGCTCATTTTCTTTCCGTGCTCATCCCTGACCAAGGCATGGATATACACATCCTCAAAGGGGATCTCGTCGTCCATGAAATGAATGCCCATCATCATCATCCGGGCCACCCAGAAAAAGAGAATATCAAACCCGGTTACCAACACATTGGTGGGATAAAAAGTTTTTAACAAATCTGTATTTTCAGGCCACCCCATGGTGGAAAAAGGCCAGAGGGCGCTGGAAAACCAGGTATCCAACACATCGGTTTCCTGGGCAAGCTGAGTTGAACCGCAGGTGGGACAAAGCGTGGGGTCGGTTTCTTCCACAATAACAGCTTTACAGTCCGGACACTTCCACACCGGGATTCGATGCCCCCACCATATCTGACGGGAAATACACCAGTCCCGAATATTGTCCATCCAGTCAAAATATGTTTTGGTCCACATGTCCGGAATAATCTTGGTCCGTCCACTGCGAACGGCTTCTGAGGCTTTTTCTGCCAAAGGAGCCACCTTTACAAACCATTGTTTGGAAATGGAAGGTTCCACATCGGTGTGGCACCGATAACAATTGCCCACACTGTGTTGTATGGGCACCTTTTTTTCCAGCAGTCCCAATTCAACCAGAGCTTCCACAGCCCGTTTCCGGCATTCAGCCCGGTCAAGGCCTTCAAATTTACCGGCAGGGGCCATCATACAGCCCCCATCATCAATAACCTTGAGCTTTTCAAGCCCGTGTTTTTCCCCTAGGTTAAAATCATTGGGGTCATGGGCCGGTGTGACCTTCAGGGCACCGGTACCCATCTTTGTATCCACATACTCATCCCGGATAATAGGAATCACCCGGTCGGTCAGGGGCAGCATCACATGGGTTTCTGTGAGATCGGAAAACCTAGGATCTTCCGGATTTACGGCAACAGCTGTATCTCCGAACATGGTTTCAGGCCGGGTAGTGGCAACCGTCAGCCCTTTTTTCTGATCCTTGAAGGGATAGCGGATATAATACATATAGGAGTCCTTGTCCTCGTATTCCACTTCAAGATCAGCAAGGGCGGTACGGCACCGGGGGCACCAATTGATGATATACTGACCTTCGTAAATCAACCCTTCCTTGTAAAGTCGTACAAACACCTTGCGGACGGCATCTGAAAGACCTTCATCCATGGTAAACCGTTCCCGATCCCAGTCACAGGAAGCCCCCAGGCGTTTGAGCTGGTTGATAATGGCACCGCCTGATTTTTCACGCCAGCGCCAGACCTCTTTTATGAATTCTTCCCGGCCCAGCTGATCCCGGGTTTTGCCCCGGGCTGCAAGATCTCTTTCAACCACATTCTGGGTGGCAATACCGGCATGATCGGTTCCCGGCATCCAAAGGACATTATACCCCAAAAGCCGCCGATAGCGGCACATGATATCCTGGATCACATTGTTCAGGGCATGCCCCATGTGCAGAACGCCCGTAACATTGGGCGGTGGTATAACAATTGAAAAGGATGGTTTATCACTGATGTCTTCTGCCTTGAAAAATCCGTTATCAAGCCAGTAGGTATACCATTTTTCTTCAATGCCTTTTGGCTCATATCCTTTATTCAGAGAATCCGAACCCATAATTTTACTCCTCAAACCCATATTAATGAAAAAAGGGGACTCTGTGTTGAATCCCCAAACCCTATATTAAATATATTCTTGTGTGAACTTTAGGAAATAACCATCTCGTCAAGGTCGGCCTGCAGACGTTTTCGAATGTTTGCAATCTCCCGTTCAAGCACCTTTTCCATAACTTCACCAAGATTTTGTTCAATGATCGCTGAAAATTTCTTTTCGATCACCCGTTCAAGGGCAGCTTCCACCTGCTCCTGGGTGATGGTGGATTCAATGGAAGAGGAACTATCCGGGACTAGGATTGTGGCTCCAGATGATTCAGAATCAGATCCTTCAGAATCAGATCCTTTGGAATCAAAGGAAACATCACGATCTTCAAGCAAAATAATATCGTCTGTGGCAGCTTGCCCGTCATCTAAATCCAGTTCCAGGCCCAGGTCGGTTTCTTCAATTTCCGGTAC
This sequence comes from Desulfobacteraceae bacterium, assembly GCA_022712835.1. The sequence goes on along the minus strand of JAFLJU010000242.1, from coordinate 15,352 downwards.
TTGCATTTCCTCTGGCTGGGAATGGATATCGGTGAGTTCAATCAGGTCCTGGACAGACCCATCGGAAAGATCCTCTTCAACCAATTGTGTCAGTTCGATAATCCCATCATCTTGTTCTGTGTTATCAACCATAAATCCCCCGACGCTTATCCATTATAACCCTCCCCATGTTTATCCTCACACGGCGCTAAAAAACTATCAAAGAGTTCCGAAAGTGTCAACAAATTAAAACCCAAATCATGGGCTCCCCCAAGAACCACCTAAAAATACCACCGTAATATTCCATAATGATTACCCCAATTCACACAGATATGGGGGATATTTATTGTAATTTTCCATGGAACCCCGTATTTAATCAAACAAGTCAACTTTACTTTCAAGGAAAATGATTATGACAGCGCCAATCATACCATATGCCAAACAATGGGTAACAAAGGAAGATATCCATACCGTTTGTGAAATCCTTGCATCGGATTTTCTCACCACAGGGCCTGTCATTGAACGGTTTGAAAACAAATTATGTGAACTGACCCGGGCCAAACACGCAGTCGTGTGTTCAAATGGAACCGCCGCACTTCACCTGGCCTGCATGGCATTGGACATCGGCAAGAATGACCTTGGCGTTACCTCGCCCAACTCTTTCCTGGCATCTGCCAATTGTATTGAATTTTGCTCAGGCCAAACTGATTTTATTGATATTGATGAAGACACGCTGTGCATGTCACCGGAAAGCCTTGAAACCTATTGCCGAGAACAAGCAGTTCCCCGGGTGGTCATCCCGGTGGATTTTGCAGGCATTGCCGCCGATCTTCCCCGGATCAAAGCCCTTTCCCAAAAATTTGGTTTTACCATTATAGAAGACGCTGCCCATGCCATTGGTTCCACCTATACCGTTGAAGAAAACCGTTTTGCCTGCGGGTCCTGCACCCATTCCGACATGGCAATTTTTTCCTTCCACCCGGCCAAAACCATCACGACAGGTGAAGGCGGGGCTATACTGACAAACAACGATAAAATTGCCCACAAGCTCAGAACCCTGAGAACCCATGGGATGATCCGATACCAAAACCAGGGACAAAATCAGGATATACGCTGTGATGATCCCTGGTATTATGAGATGGAAACTATAGGCCACAACTATCGAATCACGGATTTCCAATGTGCATTGGGACTGTCCCAACTGGATCGGCTACCCCGAGTCAAAGAACGCAGAAACCAGATTGTCGCCCTGTATAATCAGGCATTCCAGGAAAACCCCCATTTGCATATCCCTCCCAAGGCGCTGTCAAGAGAAGCCTGCGCCCATCTTTATCCCATTCAGTTGATAAAAGGGGAAGAGGCAAGGCGTTCAATGTATCACGCATTGAAAGATCGAAATATCCACTGCCAAATCCATTACATTCCCATTTATTGGCAGCCCTATTACGCCAACAAATATGGATATGCCAAGGGGAAATGTCCTAGTGCTGAAACCTATTATTCAAGGACACTAAGCCTGCCCTTGTACCCCGCTATGACGCAACGCCAGATTCAAACTGTCATTGACGCTGTCCTAGCAAATCTTTAATCACCACTTGCCTTTCATTTTTTTTAAAAAGGCATTTATACCAAAGGCTCAAATATCCGATCATGCAAAAATTTTTAATCTCTGAAGAATCCATTGACTTAAAAACCATCGTCATAAAAGACCAGGATGCCAAACATATTTACAAAGTTCTCCGTCTCAAGTCCGGCGACAAAATCCCCTTGACCGATGGAAAGGGTTTGGACTATGAAGGAATGATCCTGTCCGCAACATCAGATACCATCCAGGTCCGCCTGACACAATCTCGCCCCTCCACAACTGAGTCCCCCCTTCGCCTCACTGTCTGCTGCGGTATGCTCAAGGACAAAAAAATGGACATGGTGATCAAACACTTAACCCAACTTGGCATTGTTGAATGGATCCCTTTTTTTTGTGATCGCTCCATTCCAACCCCTGATTCGAAACGACTTTTAAACAGAACCCAACGCTGGGAAACCATTATCAAAGAATCCGTTAAACAATGCCAACGAAGCTGCCTTGTCTCCATTATAGGCCCCAAACCCTTCATGGAGGTTCTTGACCTGTCTGACAATTTCCACCAAAAGATAGCCTTCTGGGAAAAATCAAGTCTTCCCCTCACCCAACTTAGCCCAACGCCTTCAGACAACAAGGCCATCATCCTTATCGGGCCGGAAGGGGGATTCACCAACACAGAAATAAGCCTTGCGCAAGAAAAAGGATTTAAGGCATATACCCTGGGCCCCAGAATCCTGAGAGCAGAAACCGCGGCTATTTGTGCCACTACTCTAATCCAACATCATTTAGGAGATATTTGAAAAATTTAGCCGATAACAAACTTTCCCCTTGACTTAATTTTTTAAACGGCATATAAAGCGCCTGTTGTTTGAGCCCAGGTAGCTCAGTCGGTAGAGCAGGGGACTGAAAATCCCCGTGTCGGCAGTTCAATTCTGTCCCTGGGCACCACAATAGAATAAGGCTTTCAGCGTTTTGCGCTTAAAGCCTTTTTTTTTGGGGTTTTTCGATCCTAACCGGTAAGTAGCGCTCTGGATGACAACCCCTTGTTGACAAAAACCATTTCCTTATCTTATATACGGTACAAAACACTCCATCTATTATCTATTTTTTTCAACGGAGGAAATATGTACAATCGAAAATCACACGCTAATTTCATTTTAATAATTGCCGCTCTTTTATTCACCGTTGTCTTTGTGGGTTGCCAGGGAGAACAGGGGAAAGCTGATTCTCACTTCAAAGAGGGTAAAACATACTTTTCCACCGGACAATACCAAAAGGCACAAATCGAATTTCTCAATGCCACCCAGATGGCCCCGGACAATCCGGATGCCTGGTTCTACCTGGGAGAAACCATGACCCAGTTAGGCAACGCCATGGAGGCCTTCCAGGCCTATTCCCGGGCAGAAACACTGGAACCTGCTAATCCGGACTTTCTCCTGAAAACAGCTGTTTTTCTCATGCTATCGGATCAAATGGTGTTGGCGGAAAAAAAGGTTGAAAAAATCCTGGCTAATGAGCCGGAAAACACAGAAGCATTGTTCCTCAAAGCCCGGATACTAACCCAAAAAGGGGAACCGGCCCAGGCGCAAACCCTTTTTGAAAAAGTCATATCCCTGGCACCAGACCACATCAACGCCCTTGAAAAACTGGCGGCCCTTAAAACACGCCAGAAAGATTTCACCGGAGCAGAACAACGCCTGCTCAGAGCGGTTGCCATTGATGAGGCAGCCATTGCACCCCGGATGATTTTAGCCGGTTTCTATTCCCGCACCAAGGCCTTTGACAAGGCTGAGGAGCAGCTTCTTACCGCCGGCCGCATGGCACCTGAAAATGTTGATATTCCCATTTATCTTGGAAATTTCTATCTTCAAATGAAAAATGAGGCCGCTGCCGAAGATGCCTACAAACGAGCCCTGAAGATAGCCCCTAACACTGTCAAGCCACATATGGCGGCGGCACATTTTTACGATGTCACCCACCGTAAAAACAAGGCGCTGGAGATGTATACAAGGGCCCTTGCCCTGGAACCGGATAATTTTTTCATTAAAAACACCCTTGGAAATTTTCACCTTAAAAACGGTGACATCCAGGAAGCCGCCACCCTGGTCACCGCCATGCTTGAAGCCAGACCCGGATTTTTCCCCGGGCTGTTGCTGGACAGCGCAATAAAAATAAGTAAACCCTCCTATGGAGATGCCCTGAAACGATTACAAACCTTGGAAAAAGATCATCCCAACAGTGCAAGACTCCATTATCTGAAAGGACTATGCCACCAGGGACTGGGAGAAAATCACAAGGCCATCGCCGCCCTTTCAAGGTCCCTGGATCTGGATCCCGGTCAAACCATACCCAAAACCATGCTGGCCCGACTTTACTACGATGACAGTGAATTTGTTTTGGCAAAACAGACTGCACTGGCCATCCTGTCCGAAAGCCCCACAAATTTTCAGGCCATTGACACGCTTGCCAACTGCAACATGGAAATGGGAAATCAGAATAAGGCCCGTGAAGGATTTGAAAAACTCATTGAAATGGCACCTGAAAACCCCAGGGGATATCAGCTGATGGGGTTGTTATTTGCCTATGGAAAACAATACGATCTGTCAAATTCGTATCTCCACCAGGCTCTTGACCGATCCCCTTTTGCACTGGATATGATTGGACTGCTGATCCAGAACCACACCGATCAAAAAGACATCTCCGGGGCCCAGGAACTGATCCGAAAACAGCAGAGCCGACCCGGTGCCCCCCCCCGATTCACGGCCACCCTTCACAAACTGGCCGGTGATCTATGGCTGACCCAACAGAACCCAAAAAAGGCCTTGGCATCATTTCAAAAAGCCCTGGACGCTGATCCTAACTACCCGCCGCCCTATTACGCAATTGCACGCATTCACACCCAAACCGGGAACCCAGACAAGGCGATTGAGCAGTACACCCGGCTTCTGGAAAAAAATCCCGGACTGGCCCCCCCCCACATGATGCTGGGTATTCTGATGGACGCCAGTGGGCAACATGATTTAGCGGCAAAGCATTATAAAATGGCCCTATACATTAATCCCCAATACGCTCCGGCGGCCAACAACCTGGCCTATCATCTTATCCAGCGCACCGATCAGAAGGAGCAAGCCCTGGCCTGGGCCCGGGTGGCCCGAAAAGCACTGCCGGAAGATGCGGCAATCATGGACACACTGGGTCTTGTTTACCTTAAAAAAGAACTTGTGGACAGCGCCATCATCGAGTTCCGTGACAGCCTTGAACAATCTGCCGACAACCCAATTGTACTGCTTCACCTGGGGCAGGCCTACCACAAGAACAAAGATTTTCACAATGCCGCCATTGCATTGAAAAAAGTTCTGGCCCTGGATCAAAACCACGACCGGAGGAACCAGGCAGCCGAGTTGCTCAAGAACATGGATGAATAAAAAAATCCCCCAAAGATAAAACTAATACCTTTGGGGGATAGACAACTTAAGAATCATGCTATAATATGTGTGTTAATACTATGATTATATACCAGCTTTCAATATATATAGCAGCTTTTTACGGATATACTAGTTAAAGGAGTGGTTAAAATGAAAAAAATATTATTTTTATTATTGGTGACATTTTTTGTTTCAGGCGTTTCCCAGGCATTTGCCTATGAGTATGACTATGGGGTTTCTGTCGGCGATGACGTATTGTGGGATGGGAGCGGAGTCGGATCAGGTGGTGAATTTGGTTTTTCCGTTGTAGGTTCCGCCAATTCTAACTGGTCGACTTTCTGTGCTGAGACCGACCAGGCTTTAGCTACCAGCGGTACCTCGATGGAGGTAACCGGCATCAGCAATTACAATACGAGCTACATGAACGGCAGCAGCACCGGAGGAACGGGGATGACGGATACAGTGGCATGGCTTTATTGGAGTTTTACCGAAGGAGACCTTTATCCATCTCACAATAATCCCAATAATTCCAATTACCGCAAGAAGCAACAAGACCTGCAATATTTAATCTGGTCTGAACTGGGTTTGCCTCTGCCAAACAATTCATATACATATCACGACGCTAACCGGGTAAGCGGTTGGCTATCCTCGGCAACGCTCGCCACCACAACTGGAGGCTGGAATAATGACGACCTGGTTAAGGTTCAGATTCTGCAATTAGGCGGATATCAGGATGTCCTTGTTGTCGGAACCGCAAACCCGGTGCCGGAACCAACCACCATGGCCCTTCTGGGAATTGGCCTAATCGGCCTGGTTGCAGTGGGAAGAAAAAAAGCAAAACAACAATAACCGCCCTGTTTGTTTAGGTGTTTGAATTCAATTTTGGTCTGTTACCCGCCTATTTGTGACGGGTAACAGACCATTTTCATATGAAGAGAGTGCCAGCCGTTCTTCCTATACTCAAGCCATCACCAAAGGAGATCCCCCATTATTCATTTCCAATTCATAAATATCTGCACATGACAAAAAAGGCAAAAATCACCTGGGGATTGGTGGCAATATTTTTCACCCTCGCAAGCCTTTTGACAACTGTGATCATTATCGCTCCACGATTTATTGACCATGATCTGGTCCGCAACAAAGTTCGCAACGAAATGTCCCGGCTTATGGGGGGAGAAGTTGACTATCAACAGGTGAATCTTTCTTTTTTCCCCATTCCCAAAGTGTTGCTTTCCAATTTTAAGATCATTATTCCCGGAAAGATATCCGCCTCGGCCGAGACAATAGACTTATACCCAGAGATGTTATCACTGCTTTCGGGAAATATCACCTTTAAAAAGGCTGCCTTCATACGACCTGAAGTTACGATTCAGATGCCAGAATCGCTCTCAAAAAAAAGCTCAAAGCCATTTGAAATGGATCAGGTGATTCAAGTGGTATCCAGCACCCTAAAAAAGCTTGCCCAATCAGACCTGCCTGTCGCCCAGTGCATCATGAATATGGGCTCTCTTACACTGATGTATGATAAAAATACCCGTTTTTCACTGCAGAAGATTCAGGTTGATTTTCAAACCAAATCAAACCAATCAACCTTTAGTCTAACCGCAGGATCGAACATTTTTGACAGGATCTTAATCTCTGGGTCAATGGATGGGCAGAAGAAAGAAAGCCGTGCAAAGATTGTCCTCAAAAAAATCCAGTCGGAAATTATCTACAATACGTTTTTGCCCGAAGCCCCGCTCAAGGTGACCGCGGGTGACACAGATTTGACAATAGACCTCTCCATGGACTTTTCCAGGATAAAGCACGAATCGGGTAAGGCTGTTATTCATCTTGTCTCCCCGGACATCCACCTGGAATATTCAGGCCAGACGGCAAATGTGAATATCCGGAAACTTTCGAGCAGTTTTGGCTTCAATAATGATTCTGCCACCCTCTCCCTAACCGAACTTTTAATGGGCAATCCACTGATGCGGTTATCCGGGGATTTCATAATTTCTGAACAAGAACCCAAATTTGTCCTGAAACTTGCAGGCTCAAACCTTGATATCAGTTCCACCCGTTCAATGGTTCTTTCAATGACCAGAGACAATACCGCTGTCCGAACCGTTTTTGACATATTAAAAAAAGGAAATATCCCGCTGATAAAGGTGTCTGGTCAGGCAAACAGACTAACGGAGTTTGGAAATATAAAAAGACTTGAAATTTTGGGTCAAATAAGGGATGCAAACATTAAAATTCCGGGTACTGACCTGGAATTGGATGCTGCTTCAGGCGATGTCAAAATTTCCCAAGGCATACTAACAGGGGAAAATATCCAGGCCCGATGGGGTAACTCATCCTTCCAGGAAGGCAGGTTAAAGCTGGATCTTACTCAAGAGGTGATGTCCATCGATGCCCAAACCCAAATTTTGGCCGATATGGCAGATATTCCAGCGATCATGACACGCATTGTGAAGGATGGAGATTTTAAAAATGAACTGGCGCAAATCCAGAATATTCATGGAAACGGCAAAGTTAAATTAAACCTGGCAGGTGATATGAATCAATTAAAAGTTTCTGTTTTTGCAAGGGATCTTGCAGTGTCTGGGCATTACCAAAAGATTCCCTATCCCTTATCCATAACCAATGGCAGTATCACCTATGATGGGAATACGATAGGATGGAAGCATCTGGATGGTTTGATCGGCACCTCCACTTTTGCCGATTTTGCAGGTAGCCTTGACCTTTGGAAAACAAAGGCGCTCAAGGTTAACGCTGGAACCTGTCGTATTCTTGTACCGGAGCTACTGCCATGGATTTCATCCCATGAAAAGGCCAAAAAAGTCTCCGATTATTTTGGCGGGGGCAAAGGGATTCTCCAATTATCAAAGGTCTCACTGGAAGGTCCGCTGAACAGTCCGCGGGAAGATTTTCGACAATGGACATTCAAGATTGCAGGCCAGGTGGAAGATTTTACCATCCAAAATCTTCCCGCCCAGCCTGGTCCTTTGAACATCGCCTTTTTAAAATTTACGGCGACTCCCCAAACACTTGAATACACGGACGCAAAAGTAAGCATGCTTGATGCGTCAATGTCCCTATCGGGTATTCACCGACAGTATATTCAAGGACTTAATGCAGATGCCAGTTGGACCTTTATGGGACAAACAGGACCCAAAATCACCGATTGGCTTTCACAATATGCCGACCTGCCAGATTGGTTGAAACTTCGGCCCCTATCTTTTGGTCCATCACAAATTGACTATTCCAATCAAGGGAAGAAAACACTTAAAGCAACCCTTGATTTTCAAGATGGAATCGCATTATTTGCCGATTTTAGTATTTCCCCCGATGAAGTAATTTTTAAAAAACTGACCATCCAGGATCAAACCTTTCTGGCAACGCTTGCGGGTTCATACATTTCCGGTTCAGATCATGCCCGTTCCAACCTTACCGATTCAAGAAAAAAAAAGTCACTTGATCTCTCCTTTGACGGTATACTCCATGAATCCACTTTGGGCCGATTGTTCCATACCTCTTCCCCTCTCAATGGTATGATTACCGGCAATACCCGGACTCACGTGAACCTGATCCCCCCATACAAGGTTCGTTTTGATGGGGAACTTAAGGCCGAGAACCTGGATATTCCCCTATCCCCTCCTTTGTCTATCCACAAAATTGCCGTCAAGGGAGAAAAAGATACCATAACGATCGAGTCCGCAGACCTTTTTTGGAATGATACAGATCTTCTGTTATCAGGAAAGATAACACCTGGCACCTCTGAATCACTTCTGGTGGATCTGGACATAACCGCTGATATGATAAATCTGGAAAAAATAGTTGCCCATCTTGATACCCTGGACAAATCACCCAATAAAGAGAAAGCCCGACCGTCTCTTCCCATTCAGCTCACAGGAGACATTCGGCTAAAAGCCCACAAAGTTAGAACCAAGATGCTAACGATCCAACCCCTCAATGCAGATATCAAGATTCTTGCCAATATGGCGGACATCACCCTCAAGGACACCAAGCTATGCGGCATTTCCACCCCAGGCACCATCAAGATTTCCCAGCACGGTCTCGAGTTTAACCTAAAACCTAGGGTTGAGGATAAACAATTAAATGAAACCTTAGATTGTTTGCTCAACAAGCCTATAAAAGTCGATGGAACCTTTTATGTTAAAGGGGTTATTAAGGGAAATGACCGGATAAAGAACCTTCTTAAATCCACAACCGGCCAGATTGACATCGATATTTCCGATGGCCATTTCTATCAGGATATCATTCTGCTCAACGTCATTCGGTTTCTCAATGCCAGAAAGGTCCTAACAAACAGCCTAACGGCTGACAAAATGACAAAGCAAGGCATGGGGTTTAAACATTTCCAAGCTCGGGTCTCGTTACAGGACGGAAAAATGCAGTATGAAAAATTTTTATTGGACGCGGATGATTTAACAATGATCGGGACCGGTGAAATCGATCTTATTGATCAACAAGTCGATCTCACCCTGCTGGTCGCACCCCAAAAAACCATAACAAATATTTTGGGATATATCCCCTTGGTTGGTAGACTTATGCAGACCATTACCACCATCCCCATCAGCATCAAAGGGCATATCGATGATATCCGGGTTATCCCACTGTCTGCATCAGCTGTAAAATATGAGTTAACAAAAATCATGGAAGAAACCCTTCATGCGCCAATGAAGCTGATATCCATAAAAAATTTCAAGAACGAGTAATTTTTTTCCCTATCATGCCTCCGGCTGTTTCAATGGCAAATCCGTTCCGCTAATTGTATACACAACAGTCCGGTGGTGGTACAGGTTAGCTCAAATTCAACCATTGCACTTTTGAAAGGATAATTAAGAAAGTACTGGTGTTAATCCAACAGACCTGTTAGAAATTTTCATTAATTGTATCAATCCTTATCATCAGGCCTTATCATCAGGATAAATCCACAACCCAATATTCAGGAGAAATTTAATGGGAAAAAAACATATATGGCGGGCAATGATCTTTTTTTTTATTTTCACAGGTGCCTTTCAGGTTCAGGCCGATGAGATCGGTAAATTATCAGAAGGACAAACCCTATATGTTCCTGCGTATTCTCATATTTATATCGGCAACAAGGCCAATCCCTATCGGCTCACTGTTACCTTAAGCATTCGCAATATAGATCCTGTCCACACCATCACCCTCACCGCCGTTGATTATTACGGAACCAAAGGAAAACTGGTCAAACAGTATCTGGACACACCCATATACCTGTCGTCCTTGGAATCCACCCGATACATTATTAAATCAAAGGAAGATGAAGGTGGATCCGGGGCAAATTTTATCGTCAAATGGTCATCAGAAAAACAGACAAATCCTCCCATCGTCGAGTCCATCATGATCGGAACTCAATCCCAGCAAGGAATTTCCTTTACGTCAAGGGGTCAGGTCATTTACCCAACAACGCCCTAGGATCTTCACCCGTCCCGTTAAAAAAGAATGGTTGAAAACAAAATATCCCCCCCCCCTACCGGATGGATCTGATGGAATGGTTTCTATCTTTAAATATCAGGGTATGGGGAACAATTAGGCGCTCCGGATCATAGGAAAGCTTTGCCTGGCGCAACCCCTTGATACCCAGATCCTGCTCCCGGTTAATATAGCGACACTTGTTTTGTAGATATCTGGCGGTTTCCTGGTTGATGACCTGGGCCGCCCCTTTAAACGCCATATCGGATTTTTCAAACTGAACATTATAGGTATCATGATTCAAACGGCTGAAAACAGAAAAGGCCACCAGACTGTCTTTTACCCATAGCCCAATTCCTTCAAATCCCAGACTATCAAAATGATCAAAGGCTTTTTCCATGGCCGTAAGTTCGTCGTTCAGATCCTTGGATAGATCCTTGGATCGATTATTTCCGGCTTCCAGCCATTGTCTGGCAAAGTCCAGGATGGTGCTAGGATCTTGACTTTTCAAGGGGGTTACCGAATACTCCTGGTTTTTCCGTTTGAACTGAGAAATCAGATTTCTTTTTTTATGGAGTTTGACCCCTGTCAGATCAACCAGCTTGTCAACCTGGTAAATATATTCGGCATGATCCCGTTCTTCCCGGATGGTATAGAACTGCTCAAGACCCGGATGGGCCACCACAAATTCTTTTGGGAAAATACTGATATCCGGTTCAAAACCCATAAAAACCAATTGGTGTGACAACTCTTGCAATTCATCGGGCAAAAGCGTCTCTCCCAATGGCATGAACCCACATTTATTGACCCCGTCATAAATTACCAGTCTTCCCTTGAAAGTGAACCATGAATAGTCATAGACTTCCTGCCAACAAAAAAGATTTGAAAAATTAAATTCACAGGACTCAGGATTGAATCGATCGATATAGGATCGAATCAATTCCTGATCCGCAAGCTTAAAACGGCATGGCGTCGGAAAGGTTATATATTGCTCTGGTTCACACGCGACTTTCTCACATCTGGCTTGCATTATTTGTTGTCCTTTAATTTTAAGGGGACATGTCCCTCAAGCACCTGGAACCCTAAGTTTTCATAGAAACCGCTGGTTCCGGGTTGCGCTATCAGACCGATCCAGTCCACACCGTTTTTTTGCAACTCGGTGATCAGTGTTTGGATGATTTTTTTTCCAATCCCCCTGCCCTGAAATTCATTTAAAACAGCAACGTCCTGAATATAAGCATCACTTGCCATATCGGAAAGGGCTCTTCCCATGCCGATCATCCTTTTATTTAAAAACGCGCCGGCAAAAAGAGCGGAGTCGGTCACAATATGCTCTAGGAAGTCAGTGGATTCCCCATAATTTTTGGGCAGCCATCCCGCATCGATATACAAGGCAAGAAGATCATCCAGGCAAGCGATTTTAATCAATTTTATTTCCAGGGGGTCATCCATTTCAATCACGCCTCTTTGAACAGCTTTTCCGCAAAATAAGGCAGGACAAAAGCAGCTTCGTGTATTTGCGGGGTATAATATTTAAGTTGGTCCTGCATTTCGTGGGAAATCTGACGGGCCGGTGTGGTAAGCGTTGGCCCCAAAGAGCCCATACAAATGCCAATGTTTCCACCAGGGTATGTGGGCACTTGAATATTGGCATAGGCCTGGACTGGAAATAATTCCCGGGTTATCCTGGCCAAGGTGGAAACCCATTCCTGATGCATGAAGATAGATTCCCCCTGGGTCGCAATAATGCCACCGGGTTTGAGTGCATTTTTAAGGCTTTTATAGAAGGCTTTATTATACAGCGTCTCACCAGGACCTATTGGGTCTGATGAATCCACGATAATCACATCATAGGCCGTTTTTTTATCTTTCACAAAGGCATTGCCATCCCCGATATGAACATTTACCCTGGGATCATTAAATCCGCAGGCAAGCCCGGGTAAAAACTCTTTTGAGACCGCAATGACGGTTTCATCTATTTCACAAAAATCAATTTTTTCCACCCGATCATGGCGGTCGATTTCCCTTAGAATCCCCCCATCCCCTCCGCCAATAAGCAGAATATCCTTCGGGTCCGGATGGGCGAACAAGGGAACATGGGCCAGCATTTCCTGGTAGGCGAATTCATCAAACTGGGTAAGCTGGATAATACCGTCCAACACCAACATCCTGCCATGATGCCTTGTCTGGTACAGATCAATTTGCTGGAAGCGACTTTTTTGGCTGTAAAGGGTTTCCATAATTTCAAAGGAGAGGGCAACCCCGGACCACCCGGGACAAATTTCCGAAAACCAGCCATTTTTAATTTTGTTTAGATTTTTCATATATCATTTTTTGTTGCTGTTTACCTGGATAGGGGGGTGTCCCTGTGCCGGGTATAAGCCTCTTAAATTATTGACGCAGGGCTATTTGCATTTTGTAGTGTCCCCCCTTGAAAAATGACATGGCAAACTGGGCCACATCCCGGGGTTCATAAAACTTGCAGGAGAAAATATCCAGGTATGCCGTATGGGTTGCATTAACAAAATGTCCTGAAATCAGAGATGTTTCAATGAGCTGGGTCATGGAATACCCGTCTGCCTTTTCATCTCCTCCAATCTCATCCGCTCCAATCTCATCAGCTCCAAACCGGACCACCCGGCAGTTACCCAGGGGTTTCATTCCAATGGTTTCACAAAGCGCCGTCACAAATTTTTCAATCATTTTGGGATCTCCCAGGATTTCCGGGACACAATCATAAATATCCACCGAGGTTAACACTCCCCAGGGATCCTTTTTGTCATAGGCCTTTTTCCAGGAAATGGGCAGTGTGTTCCTATCTTTTAGAGTATTTAATTCTGGTTTCGGTTCTGATTTAGGGGGAGACGAAACAAGTCCTCTGTTCTGATCTGAAGAAATCACCACCCGCCCGGCACCAAAGGAGTCCTCCATGGAATGGATGGCAACATCCAGATTGATTTTGTCGCCACAGGTAAATATGTCAACGGCGGCATAATCATGTTCCGGCCATGCATGCACAGTGAAGTGGGACTCTGCAATAATCACCACCCCGCTCACCCCCTGGGGGTCAAACTGATGAAAAGAGGAACTGATAATGGTGGCACCGCTATCATTGGCACCCTTGAGCAACGCTTTTTCAACGGTATCTTTGTTGACCAGAAGATCCTGCCCGCAGTCATAGTATTCAATGGTAAGCTGCCGACCCAGGGCGAATACAGGCTTCTGGGAATCGGCTGAAAGTTTAATATTTTTATCAAGCATTAACGCCATCTCCAAAAATCGATAGAAATATCTAACCGCTCTCCTGCCTGTGACAGCGGGACGAGCAGAAGACATAAATTTCTTACTAAGTTAAGAACAATTGAGAATTAATCAATGGCTTACAAAGGAGAAATCAATATATTTCCATGATGGAGATAAACCGCTGTTCCTCTGTGGCAACGGGCATTTTCTTTTTTTCTATCAAGGCTATCATACCCGGGTCGTTAAACCTAAGATAGGGGTTTACCAACAATTCATCGGCCAATGTTGAAACAACAAGGCTTGGATCATAAGTTTGAAGATAGGTCGTAATGTTCGGATTATCCGCTTCTATGGTTACGGCAAAATTCAGGGATTCCTGCACATAATCATGGCCTGCATAGATTTTTGTTTCCCCTGGAAAGGAGAGCAGTGTTTTTAAAGATCTGAAAAAGAGGCTTAAATCGCCTGAAAAACAATTTCCCACCGTCCCATTAAACAGGGTATCCCCGGTCACCAGAAAATCATCCGCCTTAAAACAAACATCATCCTTTGTATGACCCGGTGTTGGAATGATCTCAATGGTTTCAGCATTCAGGGTTATCTTTTGGCATTCCGTAACCGTCCGGCAATCCAGAAACAGGGCGTCTGTCTTTTCCAGGAGCGCGGCGTTTCCACCGGTGTGGTCCTGGTGAAAATGGGTATTGGTTACATATTTTATGGCAACCCTCCGATCCTTGGCAAAATCAAGGAGCTCACTTGGGTTTCCCCCGTCAATGGCAACCCCCTGTGTATCTGAAAAAACAAGGTACCCAAAATTATCCGTTGAATATCTAAATTGTTTTATGTGCATGGTGATCCTTTATCTGTAACCAACGAGATCCATGGTGTTGGTTAATTTATTTTTCGGTTGATCTATTTTTCGGTTGATCTATTTTTCGGCTGGTCAACCCTTGGCAGTTTTTTTTTAAATCATTGGACCGGAAGGGAGATGGAAAATTCCGTATATTCTCCTGGGGTAGAATCGATTTTTATAATTCCCTTGTGCTGTTTTACCGCTCTTTGGGCAATAAAAAGTCCAAGACCGGTGCCTTTTGCCCCCTTGTCTGAATAAAAAAGAGAAAATACTTCTTCTTGAAAATCCCTGGCAAGTCCTTTGCCATTGTCCCTGATTTTAAACAGGCTTCGTTGCTTTGTCAAAACCACATCTATTTTTATTTCCAGATGAGATTGGGTCTGCCCCACCGCAACACAGGCATCAATGGCATTTTCAAGAATGGCCAGAAACGCAGGTAACAACACATACTCATCCATGGAGATTTCGATTCCGGGGCGGGGAATATTCAAGGTCAGTACAATCCCGGCTTTTTTCATTTTTGGATCCAGGGTGGTGACAAGCTCCTGTAGAAAATCAAAAACATCCACGGATGTCAACTCCAGTGCCCTGTCCTTTGAATGGAATAATATATCCAACACCATTCTTCGGATCATTGCTATTTTTTCCTTAACAATCTCCCAGCCGTCGGCCACAAGGGTAGTGTCCTCTTTTTGTATCCCTGTGGAAATCAGATAATCCCCGCCGTCAAGACCCGTCAAAATTCCTTTGATCCCATGGGATATGGAAGAGATATGCAACCCCAAAGCCGCCAGGTGGTCCTGGAGCTCATGGATCATGGTC
>JAFLJU010000276.1 GCA_022712835.1 Desulfobacteraceae bacterium | reverse complement strand
GGGCAGGATGGGTCTGGATGAATATTTTTCCGTTTTCCCGGGTGTATTTTACGGCATTGTCCAGCAGGTTGGATAGAATGGATCTGAGAACAGATTTGTCCTGGTTGACCCGGATTGTGCCAGTCAGATTCTGCTCAATTCCGATGTTTTTTTGCTGGAGCAATGGATGGTATTGGGCCAGTTCATGGGAGAGAAAATCGTTAAAATCAAAGTGTTCCCTGGAGAGTTCCGATGCCTGGTAATCAATCTTGGATAGTTTTAGCACATGGTCAATCAGGGTGTCCAGACTCTGGATGTCGGCCTCCATGTTTTGGATATACCGGTGGATATCTTCCCGGGTCCCCTCTTTGTTCAACTTGTCTATCTTGTTTGAAATCATTTCCTTGGACATGCGGATTCGGGTAAGGGGGCTTCGAAGTTCGTGGGAAACATTGGCCGTCAGATCTTTGCTGCCCTGGATCAGTTTTTTCAGTTTGTCTGCCATGAAATTAAAGGAATGACCCAGATTTGCAATCTCATCATTCCCCTTGATATCTATTCTGCAGGACAGGTTGCCGTTGGCAAATTCAAGGGCGGAGCTGTTGAGCTGGTTCACCCGTCGGGTGATCTTTCTGGCAAGGGGAATCAGTAAAATGGCCCCCACCCCGCCGACGATCAATATCCCTATAAAGAAGAGTCCTGCCGGCCGATCGTGATACCGGGTGTTATAATACAGGTGTAACCATAATTCGTTGCTCCGGGATTTTACCGGGATGGTGGCATAATATTGGGTCCATTTACTGATAAAATGGTAGAGGGTGATGCCGTTTTGATGATGAATCTGGCGTTGCAATCCTTTTTGGGGGATATTGACAACCCCTGGAAAGGTTTTCAGCAAGATCCCTTTTCCCGGGTCATTGATCCAGATTGTTAAATCAAAGAGGGTGGCAAAGGTTTCCAATTGTTTTTTCAGGTCCGGGTTTTGGGCAATGGGCAAGAGAGGATGGGCGTCTATTTTTTCCTGGACCATTTCCTGGAAAATCTGAAGCTTGGGAAAGGCATTTTTATCAAGATAATCCCTGAAGGATCTTCCCCCTATGGTGACAAACAAGATAATACTCAGGGTCAGGGTCACCAGCAGAATTCCGAAAAAAGAGAGGAGAATCTTTACATACAGACGTCGCAGTTTCATGGAATATCCACAAACATATAACCGGTTCCCCATATTGTTTTGATCCGTTTGGGGGATCCTGGATCGAATTCAATCTTGCCCCTCAATCGGCTGATATGGATATCAATACTTCTGTCAAATACCATGAAATCTTTTCCCTGGGCAAGGTTCATGATCTGATCCCGGCTGAGAATGGTGTTGGGACTTTTCATCAATACCTCCAGAATGTTGAATTCTGTGGTGGACAAATCAACGGTTTTTCCACTGACATCAATGGTGTGGGAGGCCCGGTTTAATATCATGTTGCCGCACCGGATGAGAAGATCTTCCCCGGGATCTTCAGATGTCAAGATATCCTGGCGTCTGAGAATTGCCTTAATTCTGGCCAGAAGCTCCCGGGGGTTAAAGGGTTTGGGCAGATAATCATCTGCACCCAGTTCCAGGCCGATGATCCGGTCGGTATCATCCCCCTTGGCCGTTAACATGATCACCGGAAGGGTATGGCTCTTACGGATGTCTTTTAATACCTCAAGCCCGTCTTTGCCGGGCAGCATGATATCCAGGATGATCAGATCCGGGGTCTTTTCTTTTATCTCCTCCACGGCATGGTTGCCATCAAGGGCATGGGATACCTGAAAGTTGTTCTCCTCCAGATATTCTTTCAACAGGTGTATCAATTTAATATCATCATCAATGATCAAAATTTTTCGGGCCATGGGTTCCTCCTTTTTCCTCCTTTTACAATGAACTTACCCGGTTTTACAAGTCGGAAAACCGATAAGGACAATTTATGGCGTGCACCTTTCAACAAATTTTATCAAAACGAAGGATTTTCCCGATTGACAAGCTTGTTTTGATTCGCTATGACATCGCAAGTAATTAACAATTCACGATAAAATCAAACCTGTTGAGAGGCAGGGACGGAAAGCCACAGGGCTAAGAGTGATTAATTTTTTTTATTCTAAAGGGGACCTAATGAATTTTTTTTTCAAATTACATCTGATATTCAGTTTTTTACTAATGAAGGGTGTTGAAATCGATAGTCGAAAAACCGAATAAAGCATTGAAAATTCAATACTTTAGATTGAAAAAACCTCTGTTTTAGTGTATAGATCTTAAGACATCACTCAAAAAAAATAAACAAAAAAACAGAGGCAATATGCACAGAAAAAATATCAGACAACTCGTGACAAAGCAACTGAAATATAATCATCCACACTGGAAGAAAATGACCAAGAAATCCAAAAAGGAATTGGCTAAACAAGTCATGGATGAAGTAGTGAACAATTATGATTATTCTCAGATTTTAGACCTTCCTATAGAACAGCTTACTGGGACTGAGAATCAGACACCATCAGGAGGGATCAGAACCCTCGCTGAAATGGCTGAATACATAGAGAATTTTTATCACGACAATCTTTTTGATTTTGACAAAATCAGAAAACCATACCCTGAGATCGTTGACCAGGAACTGGTATTTATTGATGAACTTTTTGATGATCCAATTATCAACAGCTTAATTTCACCGGAGGGGTATTCCCCACAACATAGGGACATTCATCCTTACCAATTGTTTCGGATGGAAATTTTAAAAATCATAAAATACCCTGAAATAAGTTACAGGAAGTTTTGCACAGACGAATATTTTGGCAAAGAAAGAAAGCAAAATAGAAGATTCATCAGGCTACCTTTAAACACCAAAGATCAAGTCCATCACACTGAGTTGTGCCATTTTCGGCAAGGTTTAACTTTTAAACATCTGATGAATGTTCTTGTGTATATCTTATATCATTTTTATAAATCCGGTTGTCTTGAGAATACTGTCGTGCATGGGGTTGACTCAACTGAGTTGCCTGCTGAAATTAATTATCCTCTATGTACAATCAAGGTCAACGGCAAAAAGATACGAATTTATTCCGATCCCGACTGTGATTGTGGGAAACGCCGCAATAAAAGAGATAA
>JAFLJU010000499.1 GCA_022712835.1 Desulfobacteraceae bacterium | reverse complement strand
GAGGTGATAAACCTCTTTTTGAAACAGAGATACTTACCAGTGACGGACTCTCTGTAAATGCTTTTGGCGGTATTCCTGTGCATCCCAACAGATCTGTTCACCAGGTGGAAAAAACAGACTATGTTGTTGTTGCCCCCTATCTTCCATATGGAACACCGATGCCTTCTGATCTTGAGACGCTTGGTCGCTGGGTCACAGCACAGCATGCCAATGGGACAACCATTGCAACCGTTTGCACAGGCACCTTTCTGCTTGCCGAAATGGGGCTGCTCGACGGAAAAACAGCCACCATCAACTGGACGTTTGCCCAAATGTTCAGGCAGGCCTATCCCCATGTAAACCTTAGGCCTGAACAAATGATGACCGAGGATGACGGGATTATCTGCACAGGAGCCGCAACTGCTGTAAATCATTTGATTCTGAGCATCATCAATAAGTTTGGTTCTAAAAAGATTGCATCTGCCTGTTCAAAAATCTTTCTAATCGATTCTGGCAGAGATAGTCAGACGCCCTATATGATTTCTTTGCCCTTAAAAAACCACGGCGACTCCCAGGTACTCATGGCTCAAACCATCATCGAAGATAATTTTTTAGAGATAAAAAGTGTTGATGCTGTTGCAAAAAAGGTGGGTATAAGTCCCCGTCATTTTAAACGTCGCTTTAAACAGGCCACCGGAGAATTACCCCTTAAATATCTTCAGCGAACCAGAATTGATGCAGCAAGACAGATGCTTGAAACCACGAAAGATTCCATTGATGAAATCACCTGGTCTGTCGGATACCAGGATGTCAGCTCCTTTTGCCGGCTCTTTAAGCAGACAACCGATTTGTCCCCCAAGGCATACAGGGATAAATTTTTTAGTGGCGCCCAGGTGTTTTAAATTTAGTCTAACTTCCTATGATCTGGCAATCAGTCTTTGTTACGAGTTTACACCGAAATTGACCGGAACCATAGGCTATCCTTATTGATGATTTAGCTTGGACAACGCCTCAAGCATCCATTGCCCGGCCATGCCAAGATGACGCTGCTGAGTCCAGATCAGATATACCGGAACCAGGGGCTCAACAATATCCATAAACAAGGACAATTTCACAAGCGTTCCCTTCTTAAGATCCTTGGCAACCGCCTGGGCGGGAAGAAATGACCAGCCAGCCCCCCTGCGAACTAGGTCCGTAATCCCATGGGTACTTTCAATCCTCCAGATTTGTTTTCCAAAAATAATGGATTCATCCTCCCGTTCTCCACCGCGGCTGGTAATGACCAGTTGTCGGTGGGATTCAAGATCATGAAGGGTGAGCTGCTTTTTTTTAGCCAGAGGATGATCAACGGAGGCCACAGGGACAAAGGCAATATGAGATACCAACCTGTTTGGAATGGTCTGGCTTGGCAAATCGCTGGGAACCAGAATACCAATATCCACCCGGCCCTGTTCAACCATTGTATGGATATCACCTAAAACACCATAAAGGACCTCTAATTCGGTGGCAGGATACTTTTCTCCAAATTTTTCGAGCACATCCATCAACCGTTCCCGGGAGATAATTTCATCCACGGCAATCCGCAGGAGGGAATCAATCCCCCCCTCAAAAGCCAGGGCACGTTCCACAAAAACCTGACAGCTGTTTACAATCTGTCTGGCTTCCCGTAAAAGCACCTGACCTTCCCGGGTCAGTACCGGAAGCTTGCCTTGACGGTTAAAAAGCGCAACCCCCAGATCAAGCTCAAGATTGGAAATGGCTGTGCTTACAGCAGACTGTGCCTTACCCATGTGTCTGGCTGCCGCTGAAAAGGAACCTTTATCGGCAATTTTGATGAAGGTTTTAAGATTATTTAAAGATAAATTCATAACACACCTATCAATTATTTAGATGGAATCCAACTTGTTTTATAACAATTAATGGTGGTAAAAGAAAAGCGTAAATTAAGTATTTGCCTCTGGCTAATGGTTTTCCATATGCTAAATAACGGCAAAGGGTTTTTTAATAAAAATAGATTCTGGAAAAAAATATGAGAACATTTTGGGAAAGAGTGAAGCACACCCTTTTATTTGAATTGGTATTGCTTTTACTATGTACCCCGGTTATTGCACTGGTGCTCGACAAAAGCTTTAGTCATACAGGCATGTTTAGTTTAGGGTTGAGCACCGCGGCAATGATCTGCAACGGATTGTATAATTATGCCTTTGATAGGATACTTCTTTATTTAAATCGCCCCCTTTACCCCCGGTCATTTAATTTTAGGTGCTTTCATTCAATATTGTTTGAACTTTGTCTTTTATTCATAACCCTGCCCCTCGTAATGTGGTGGCTGAAATTGTCATTTCTTCAGGCCCTGGCCCTGGATATTTCCTTTGCCCTTTTTGTTCCGGTTTATGCCCTTATTTTCAACTGGGTTTACGATCTTGTCTTTCCACCACCCGGTCACCTTTGCCCCACCCGGGATTAAATTTCACAACAGGGCTTTACCCTTGTTGTCACAGGGTATACCTGTATCTACTAACTCATTTATAATAACGTAACAAACCCAAAAATAATCCTTGGGCTAAAGTGAACTTTTACTTTTCTTTGGCCCTGCCCGCAAAAATTCCGGGGCAGGGCAATTTCCAATCTTTTTTATTTCCGGCCTTTTTTAGCCAGTTTACTAACATAGGTCTCAAGTTTAAGCCCGTAATAGGCACTCTTTATAAGGCCGGATATCTTGCCCGGTGAATACAGGGCAGCGGTCAGGTCTGAAAAGATTTTGTATTTTTTGGCAGTATAGGGAAACCAGTTGGCCTCCATCTTTTTACTGTTCTGGTCAATTAGCACGGACTTGATATTGGCAAAGGCATAAAAGCCAAACTCGCCTTTATACCGGCCGAACCCACTTTTCTGCACCCCGCCGAAGGGCAGGGCATGGTTGCCTTCGGTGAGCATGACGTTGTTGATGGAAACATTACCGGTATAGATCATGCGGGCCACCCTGTCTGCCCGTTTAATGTCCTGGGACCAGACACTGGCTGAGAGCCCGTAATCCGGATCATTGGCCATCTCTATGGCCTCGGCTTCACTGGAAAAAGGATAAATGGGAAGCAGGGGACCAAAGTTTTCTTCCCTGTCAATGGCCATATCTTTTGTCACCCCTTCAACAATCATGGGGGGTACAAATTCAGACAGGCCGTCCCAGTCCCCCCCGGTGAGAAAGGTGGCGCCTTTTTCCTTGGCATCGGCCACCTGGGCGGCAATTTCGTCCACCTGTTTCCGGGTGGTCATGGGGCCGATATCGGCATTACCGTCATCATCGGTTGCCTGGACCAGTTTCAGGGTTTCTTTAACAAGGGTTTCCTTAAATTTTTCATAGATACTTTCCTGGACAAACAGCCGCTCCACAGAGGTGCAGGACTGGCCTGTGGTGGTAAAACCTCCCCAGATAGCACCGGCCACGGCCCGTTCTATATTAACATCCTCAAAGACCACCATGGGGTCTTTCCCCCCCAATTCCAGCTCAATGGGGATCAGATATTGGGCTGCCCGCTCCATGATGGTTTTTCCCACGGGCTGGCTGCCGATCAAAAAGATTTTGTCAGGCTGTCCGTCCACCAGGGCATTACCGATCTTTCGCCCGGCACCATAGACGATCTGTACCCATCCGGGAAGAAATCCGGCCTGGTTGAGCAGATCTTCCACAAGTCCTTTTAAGGGGGTATCACTGGAGGGCTTAAAAACCACGGCATTTCCCACTATAAAGGCCTGGCAAATGGGAACGATGGCCTGGTAAAAAGGATAATTCCAGGGGGAAATCAGCAGGGCCGTTCCCAGGGGTTCAAAATACACCTTTGATTTTTTTCCCATCAGTGCAAAGGGAGTTGGCACCTTTCGATCGGACAAAACTTTGACGGCATTTTTTTCCAGATAATCCAAAAAATCCAACACCCCGAAAATTTCTGCTGTAATGGCATCAAAACGGGATTTTTTTGTGTCTGCCTGGAGCCTGTCAAGAATATATTCCTGGTTTTTAAGAATAACAGCCTTGAGGTTGGTTATAAACTCCAATCGTTTTTTTACCCCCCAGTCCCGGATTTCAGGCCCTGCTGTTTTTGCCCTTTTATAAAGGGCTTCCACATCTTCTGGTTCAGGATTATCCAGATTGATGGGCGCTTCTTTGATGGGGATTCCATCTTCGTTAACAAGAAACTTGGGGTTCCAGCCAATGACATCATAGACCTTTTTGCCTTTATAACCGGAAGCGGTAAGATTGGCATAATAGGGGGACATGACAACCCCTTTAAGGCCAATTTCAATCATCCTGAGACCTGCTCCCAGAAAAGAAGGAAAGGAGTTGCTGTGGTTACACAATTTCATCAGCAGGACGATGACCCATTTGGGCATCCACCTTAGAATGGAGAAGAGCATTTTCAAACCCTGAAGGTCATCTTCGGCCATGTATTTAGCCATTCGGTCAATATGATCGATACAACCGGTGGATGAAAAAGAGGGGGATTCATCGGTTCCCGGAAGAATCACATCCCCTGTTTTTAACAGCCCCTTTAACTGGGATTTAGAAAAATATTTTGAAATCATCATTTTTTGGGTCATGTTATCGGTTCCTTAATATGCTGGCGGCGGCCTTTTTGGAAAGAGCCATGATGGTGAGTGACGGGTTGATCCCCGGTGCATTTGGAAAGATACTGGAATCTGCAGCAAAAATATTGTTATACCCGTGGAGCCTGAATTCCGGATCAATCACCGAGGTGGAAGGATCCGTGCCAATGGCACAACATCCCATCAAATGCAGCCCAATGGCAAATCGGCCGTGGACGATCTCTTTTGCTCCGGTGCTTTTGAATATATCATCAATAACCTTTTCCCCTTTTTTGTAACGGCTGATGTCCTCCGCATTCTGTACCTTGCGGATCATCGCCTTTCCCTTACGACTCACCTTGATCTGGCCGGGATTGGTATCCCGGGTACATACCTCGATACAGGCAAAATGGGCGAGCTTTTCCATGTATTCATGGTGGCTCCGTCCAAAATTCGGCACTAAAAGGGCAATGCCTTCGGGTCCTGCATAGACATTTTCCAGCTTGAATCCTTCTTTTCTAAACCCCTTGTCATCGGATTTAAAGGCCTGGAAAGCCCCTGTATGGGAGTTTATTTTTTCGTCATAAAGACCAAAACTCATGAACTGGGGATGGCAGAAAAAGCCACGGCCTATGTGGGGCAGTTTTTTACCAAACCCGGAATTGAGCAGCAACCTGGCATTACCAATGGCCCCGCCACCCAGGACCAGGTTCCGGGCGCGATAGGAGACCTCTCCCCCCATAGCATCAACGCCAATCACCCGAATATCCCCCTTGTTTTCGATGATCTGTGTCACCTCAATTTGGGATGTCAGGGTCAAACCGTTTTCCATGGCGGTTTTCAGTACAGTTTCAGGGGTGCTCTGCTTGCTGCCCAGACGGCACCCGTTGAGGCATTCAATGCAGCAATTGCCCTCTTCCAGGCGGCAGTTACTCTGGGCCCTTCGCAGGGGAGCATTGTCAAACTCAAGGTTCTTAAACCCCTGGTCAAATATCTCGGCATTTTTGTTTCGGAATTTGGCAGGAATTTCCTGGATCTCTATTTCAGATTCAGCCGCGTCATACCAGGTGGCCATATCCGCCATATTAAAATCTGCGATACCGGAAGCAGATCTCCAATCATCCAGGGCCACATCGTCAAACCTATCCACAAGGGCCTGGTTCATGATGGAACCGCCCCCCACCACCTTGGGCCGTAAAAAAGCAATCTTGGCGTCATGGCCAAGCTCCAGGCCGCCGGACCAATACATCTGGGAGGTCCCGTCAAGGCCATTGCTGGGATAAGTTCTGCGTGTATAATGCTTGCCTGCTTCCAGCATCAGGCAGTCAGCCCCTTCCTTACACAGGTCATTGGCGATAAACGGGCCTGAAATACCAGCCCCCACAAAAATAAAATCAAATACTTTAAAATGATCCTTTGCCACCCCTTACCTCCTTATAGAAATGCATGGCCCTGCCCACGATATGTGGGAGTAGTGCCGATAATTTTATTGTTCTTTACCAAATCGAGTTGATTAAACCGTTCACAAAGCTCCCCTGCCTTGGCATGTTGAAAAAAGACTGGATCACCAAGACAAAGCTTTGGGCAATCCCTTGGCAGTTTCAAAGGCGTCTGGACTTCTCCTGCACCTTCCATGGACAAGTATTGCATCCCCTGGGGCAAAACAGGCCAGGGAAGCCGATTGGCATTGACCTCGCCGGACCCCACATAACCGCCTCCCTGACAGGTGACCACGCCCTTGACAGGAATCCGTGTTACCTGGAGGCCGAAAAAGGCTGCCGGTTCAAAATAAACATCATGAAAATATCGAAACAGGCCCGGTGCAAAAAAAGCCGAGCCCGCCGTGACTTCGGTAACAGTATCATCCCTGCCCGTTGATACAAGACTGCCGCTGCCGCCGCCATTGACCACGGTAAGGGCGATGCCTTCTTCCTTAAGTTTGTCCACGATCATTTTGCGGCGATGGGTCAGCTCTTTGACAGATTGCTGTTTAAACAATCTGGCCAACCTGTTTTTAATAGCCTTTGCCGGATAATTGTCATTCATGGAGGCGATCTGGGCTTCATACCCCATGGCAGCGACAATGCGCACTCCGCCAAGCTTCCTGGCAGTCCTTGCCATCGCAAGGGCCTGGTCAACACTATGAACCGGACTGCGCCTCACCCCCATGTGGGTGTTAGGTCCAAGGGGACGATAGGACATGTCAATGTCCAGGCAAAGATTGAGTTTAAGGCCGGCTTTTTCCCCTGCATCTGACAAAATTCGCAGATGATCCGGACAATCCACCACCAGGGAAAGATTGGCGCCGCCACGGGTTTTTTCCACAAAAATATCCAGGTCACTTTGCTGGGTAGATGGATAGGCCACAATGATATCGTCCAGCCCATTGTCAATGAGAAAAGATGCCTCTTCCATGGTAAAGGCAAGCACCCCCTGGAAAACATCCCCGCCCTTTTCAAACACCCGCTTGAGCAGCTCCAGGCATCGAAGGGATTTGGATGCCACCCGGATCCTCTTGCCTGTGTCAGCCTGGGTTTTTGCCACATAGGCGATATTCCGGTCAAATTTGTCAAGATCCACAAAGGCCAGGGGAAATCGATGGCCTTTAAACAGATCTTTATAATTCTCATAGGCGTTGTTCCAATCGGGGTTCATGGATATCTCCTTTATTTAATGAAGCTTGGATTCTCAATAAAAAACAGGATCAATGCCCGGGTGGTCTTGAGTGCATCTTCAAGGCAAATGGCCGAAGGATCGGCAAACCATTGCAGTTCAATCCCTTCATGGAGGGCCACGATCATGGATGCACACAATTTTTTCTGCCGCTCTTCCAGGCCGGAAAACTCAGGCATACCGTTCAAGTGATCCATTATTGCCCCCCGGAATCTATGGAAAAGTTCGGCAATGGTCTCCCTGATCCTTGCGTTGTGCCGGGCTGCCACGCAGCATTCCAGGAAAAATCCGGTATGCTCGGGGTTGATCATGCCTTTGCTGAATATAAACTCAAGTCCCTTTGACAGGCGCACGTCTGCATCAAGGTGGGGGGTAATCTTTTCAGAAAATCCCCTAAAGATTTCATCGGTAAAATAGACCACTGCCTCTTCGATGATTTCATCCCGATCCTTAAAATAATGGTGGAGGGTACTGGGTGAAACCTGTGCCTCGCTGGCGATTTTCCGGATGGAAGCACCGGCAGCCCCCTCTTTAACCACACATAGGTAAAATGCCTGGATGATTTGTGTGCGGCGTTCATCTGCTATGCTTTTTCTGCCCATTTTCCATTCCAA
>JAFLJU010000424.1 GCA_022712835.1 Desulfobacteraceae bacterium | reverse complement strand
ATCTGCTAAATGGTGAGTGCTTGTTCTGAACAATCCTTTAAAGATGGATCTGGTCAGGAATGACCTCTTGTCCGGCTGGCATTTAGGGAAAATGGTAATGTTGCCATTTTCCCTAAATGGCTTTTTTTTAGCTATTTACCGGAAATACCAATATTGGCAAAATGGGTAAATAGCGTTGAAATGCCAAGGTTAACAAACCTAATGAATAGAGTAATGATATTTTTCCATTTATTAAAAATGGCGGCATTACCAAATCTAATAAATAGAGACTTAGGACCGCAAATTTTATAGTGGATTATTATTAATAGTGTGCGTTTATTCACCCAACCATAGCCTGACAGTATCCAGGCGTCTGCTCCGTATCATGGGCACCGGCACCGTCCCTCATCAAACCGGCAAATTCTTCGTTCATGATTGTATTCACGGCATAAAGAGATAGTCGATATAATTTTTTAGGGACGTTTTCGTCAATATGTGTGGCAAAAAAACCATTAGGTCTGATTTTTGGTTATTGGGGCCAGTGTTGAGTTCAACGCTAAATGGACTTGATGAAGACTCAAAGTTTTAGACAAAAAAATTATTTATCATTAAAGATGTAAACAGGTCTATTTTTTTTCTTTTGCCTTTGTTTTTGCTGTTTCCTTTTTAGGGGAAGCTATTTCTTTGGCTGCTGGTTTGGAAGCGGACTTCTCCGCCGATTTGGAAGAAACTTTTTTCTTTGGGTTCATGCCCCGTAAAATCAGCATGAGATCATCACGCTTCTGGGCCATGATCAGAGAAATTTCTTCCAGCTGGTCCTCGGTAAGTTTTGTTTTGGCGCTTTCCAGGAAATCAAACACATTGTCGGCAATATCAAGCATCTTATCATGGGCGTCTGCTTCCTTTTTTGTCGCAAATGTCATTTTTTCCTCTCCATTCCTGACAACAATATACTTTACAATTACAGCCATTTTTTCTCCTCAAGCTCCGGCATGATAATAAAAAAACAAGGGGGATAGGTCCCACCGTCCCTATCTCTTAATATAAAATAAGGCCCTGGTAAAGGAATATTCTTACCAGGGCCTTGGGTTTTACAGATAAATTTGATTTATAATACCGGTCGTGGGTAGAGGCCGCTTCTTTCAACGATCTCCGGCACTTTCTCCTCCCACTCAATGGCCATGATGTGGAATCCTGCAACACCTGTAACTTCCTTGAGCTCCAGGATGTGCTCCACACAAATATCAATGCCTTCCTGGGCCTGTTTTCCCTTTTCAACACCGGCAAGCCTTGCTATGATCTCATCGGGCACATCCATTCCCGGCACCTTGTTCTTCATGTATTTGGCCATACCCACCGATTTCATGGGGGTCATGCCGGGCATGATAAAGGTTTTTTCATGGAGTCCTCTGTCCACTGCCCGTTTCATCCATTCCTTAAACTTGTCAATATTGTAGACACACTGGGTCTGGATAAATTCCGCCCCGCAGGCAATTTTTTTGGCAAGCCTTGGCACCCGAATCTCAAAGGGATCGGCAAAGGGATTGGCAGCAGCCCCTACAAATATTTTGGGCGGACGCTTAATGTCATCTCCCCCCAGAAATTTTCCTTCATCGCGCATGTGGCGGACGGTCTGGACCAATTGCATACTGTCCAGGTCATGAACATTCTGACCCTGGGCACAATCCCCAAAACTCTGGTGGTCACCGGACAGACACAACATATTGGGAATATCAAAAGAGGCAGCCCCTAAAATATCGCTCTGGAGGGCCACCCTGTTTCTGTCTCTTGTCACCATCTGGAGCACGGGTTCTATGCCCAAAAGTTTTAAATGAACACAGGCGGCAAGGGAAGACATCCGTGTCATGGCGGTCTGGTTGTCCGTGACATTGATGGCATCCACATAATCTTTGATCATCAAGCCTTTTTTGCGCACCTCTTCAGGATCACTTCCCCGTGGCGGACCACATTCCGAGGTAACGCCCAGGTGTCCTGCTTTCATTACTCTTTCCAGCCTGCCGGCACTTACGAACTCGCTCATATGTTTACATCCTCCCTGGTTACGGTTCTGGGGCCGCCTGCCCGGTCTGTGGACCAGTCTTTGATGGGGGCAACTTTCTCATAATCATCCATTTTGTCAAGGGCTTTGAGCCGGTCCACAATGAGCTGCCAGGCACAGTCTGTATCCGGACCCAGCTCGCATTTACCGTCGGTGGATCCGCCGCAGGGACCGTTGAGCACCCGTTTGGCACACCTGGAAACAGGGCAGATGCCACCGGTTCTTGCCAGCACACAGGAGCCGCAGGCCTGACAGCGTTCCGTCCACAACCCCCGGTCTTCATTGGCACCCAGACAGATGGTGTTCACCCCGGGCAACAAGGGGGTGGTCAGATATTTTTCCGCTGCAAACTGAACCCCTACCCCACAGGCCAGTGAGACAATGGCATCATACTCATCAATATCTTTTCGAATTTCTTCCAGATACTCATGATCGCACTGACGTTCCATGGTGTACTCGGTGATGACCTTTTCTGCGCCCTGGGTCATAAAATACATTCTCAATGCCGAGGCCAGCACCTCCACCTCTTTTTTACCACCGGCCTCACAAACCGTCACGCACTCGTTGCATCCCAGGATCAGAATACGGTCAAAATCCCGTACTTCTTCAATAATTTCTTCAATGGGTTTTTTTTCTGCTATTATCATAAGCTTACCTCATATTCAGCGGTTTAATGATTGAAACCATATCAAGCTGTGGTTGCCTTTTTCTGTTTTGCCTTTTTCTGTTTGGCCAGGCGAACGGGATTTGGGCCCATTTCTTTTATCTTATTGACCATTTCAATGGAATACTGGGCAAACAAGGGACCTTCTCCCGAAGACAGGTTATACATTTTCACCCGTTCTCCGCCAACCCCCACCTGGTCCAGGATTTTTGCGGCCTGTTCAACCCGCTTGCGCGCCCTGAAATTGCCCTGGTTAAAATGACAATCTCCTTCCATACACCCCACCACATAGAGGCCGTCCGCCCCTTTTTCAAAGGCCCTCAATATATGAATAATATCAATCTTGCCCGTGCAGGGAAGGCGAACAATTCTAAAACTCGTTGGGATCTTCAATCTCATGGAACCTGCCAGGTCCGCGGCTGAATACCCTCAGAAATTACAGCAAAATGCCAGAATAACCGGTTCAAATTCCTTTATCATAGTACCCCCTCCAGCAAAGCATCCACCTTGCTGAGCAATGAATCATCTTCATACCAATTCAGTTTAATGGCTTTTGCCGGGCATTCAGATGCACACACCCCGCATCCCTGGCAAAGAGCCGGATCGATGAAGGAAACCCCCATCTCATCGATCACCGGCACATTGTAGGGACAAGACCTGACACAAACCAGGCAGGAGGCGCAATTTACCTGGTTCACTTCCGCAGTGACAGCAGACAGTGTCAAATATTCCTGGGCAAGAAATGTGGTGGCCCGGGAAGCTGCGGCCATTGCCTGGGCAATGGTTTCACTTATCAACTTGGGCCCGTGGGCCGTACCACAAATAAAGACCCCTTCGGTTCCTGCATCAACAGGCCGAAGCTTAACATGGGCCTCCATGAAAAACCCTTCGGGATTCCGCTGGGTCTTGAGAATACTGGAAAGTTCTTCCGTATCACTGGCTGTAACCCCGGCACTCAAGACGACCAAATCGGCACTGGCTTCAAGTTTTTGGCCCAGAACATGATCCCTGAAGGTGACACTGACCTTGCCGTCATCTCCTTTTTCCACAATTGGCGGATGCTCCTTGTCAAACCGGGAAAAGATCACGCCCATGTTCCTGGCCTTTGTGTAAAACTCCTCGAGCATACTGTACATTCGCATGTCGCGGTAAAGGATGAACACATCGGTTTCAGGCGTTTTTTCCTTGATGGCAATGGCATTTTTCACGGCATTCTGACAGCAGATCCGGGAACAATTGGGGTTGTCCTCATTTCTGGATCCCACACACTGGATCATGACCACCCGGTCCAGCTCCTTAGCCTGACCTTCTTCAATCATATCGGCAAGTTCCAGCTGGGTCACAACGGAATCGCTTTCATTGTATAAAAATTCAGTTGGTTTGTATTCAGTGGCGCCGGTGGCAACAATCATCACCCCATGGTCAATTTTTAGTTGCTTCATGGAAGGACCGATGAGAACCTCGGTGTTAAAATTACCTTTGTAACCGGTAAACCCGACAATCAAGGCCTGTTTATACACATCAATGTTTTCATGGTTTTCTATTTCCCGAACAAGCCCAGCCACATACCCTTGAATATCATCCCCTTCAATGGTGTGATGGAGAGTTCCTCCAAGGCCGCCCAAACTTTCCTGTTTTTCAACCATAGTCACATGGAATCCCTGGTCGGCAAGGCCTTTGGCAGCCGTCATGCCAGCAATTCCACCGCCCACCACCAGGGCTTTATCAATAATGGAGATCCGTTTGTCATGCAAGGGCCCCAGGGTGGAGACTCTTGCCACGGCCATGCGAATCAAATCCTTGGCCTTGGCGGTTGCCTGTTCCGGTTCATGGAAATGCATCCAGGCGTCCTGGTTTCTGATATTGGCCATTTCAAACAAGTACTTATTTAAACCCGCTTCCTCCAGGGTATCCATGAATATTCCTTCATGGGTTTTGGGGGTGCAGGAAGCCACCACCACCCGGTTGAGCTGGTGTTTATCTATGAGCTCCTTGATGGATACCTGGGTATCCTGGGAACAGGTGAACAAATTCTCACCGGTATAGACCACATTGGGAAGATTATTGGTATAATTTGCCACCTCCTCCACATCAATGACCCCGGCAATGTTAATCCCGCATTTACAGACAAAAACCCCAATCCTGGGTTCTTCCCCCAGTACATCCCTTTCTTCGGGCATGGAAACCGTCTTTGTCAAGGTATGGCGGGCTGCTGCCAGATGGATGCCTGCCGCCCCTGCGGCTCCCGACGCCTCGGTGATGGAGGAGGGGATATCCTTGGGTCCCTGGAAGGTCCCGGACACAAAGACCCCGGGCCTGGAGGTTAACAGGGGATTAAAGGTGCTGGTCTTGACAAAATTATACTTGTCCAGATCCACCCCGATGCGGTTGGCAAGGTCCACACTCGCCTTGGGAATGGTCAGTCCCACGGACAGGATCACCATGTCAAAAACTTCCCTATGCATCACCCCTTCTTCGTCGACATAATTTAAAATCAGATTATCCGTGCCCGGCTCTTCGACCACGGAATGGATCCGGGACTTAACAAATCTCACCCCATCCTGGTCAGCCGCCCGATTATAATATTTTTCATAATCCTTGCCGAATGTCCGCATATCCATATTAAAGATGGCCGCATCCAGCTCTTTCTCCGAATGCTCCTTGGCAATCATGGCATCCTTGATGGCATACATACAGCACACCGAGGAACAATAGCCGTTTCCGCACCGGTTGGTATCCCTGGAGCCGATACACTGGAGCCAGGCAATCTTTTCCGGTTCTTTTTCATCGGAAGGCCGGACCAGATGTCCCATGGTGGGGCCCCCGGCGGAAAGAATCCGCTCAAACTCAAGGGAGGTCATGACATTTTTAGACCGCTTGTACATATAAATATCATCTAAGCCCGACGGATCAAAGGTGGTGGCACCGGTGGTCATAATCACCGACCCCACATTCAAATCCCGGAACTTTGGCTGCTGGTCGTGATCCACCGCCCCTGCCAGACAGACCTCCACACATTGGTAACATTCCGAACAGATACCGCAGGACAGACACCGGGCAGCTTCCCTGTCAATGGCCTCCTTGGCAAGGCTTAAGGTCACTTCCGCAAAATTGCCTTCCCTCTCTTCCACGCTGATCTTTTCAGGTATTACCCGGGGAAGCTTAGGAACATTAATAATTTCGGGTTTTTCAAATTCATAACTTTTTTCCCGGCCTTCGGTGAGATCCAGACCGTTTATAAACCTGTGCATACTTTCGGCAGCCGTCTTACCACTTGCGACGGCATCCACAACCGATTTGGGTCCGTAAAAAGCGTCTCCACCGGCAAATACCCAGTCAATGGGCGTTTGCAAGGTGTCAGGATCTGCTTTATACCCGCCAGGCGGGGTCAAGGTGATCCCTTCTTTTTCAGCAAACCCCAATTCTCCGGACTGGCCGATGGCCACGATCACAATGTCGGCTTCGTGGGAATTGAGCTTGCAATCATCAAACTGAGGATTAAACCTTCCGTTTTCATCAAAAACCGCCGTACATTCCTGGAATGCCACCTCTTCGACTTTTCCATTGGTTCCGTGAAAACCGATGGGGCCCAGGCTATTCACAATTTTTACCTTTTCTTCCAGGGCGTCTTCAATTTCATAATCCCAGGCCGGCATTTCGTCTCTTTTTTCCAGACAGACCATGGTAACATCGTCGGACCCCAGACGCCTGGCTGTCAGGGCCACATCAACGGCCACATTCCCGCCGCCAATAACCACCACCTTGCCGGCAATTTTATCAGCCTTGCCCATGGCGGCATCTCTTAGGAAATTGGTTCCCTTAAGAACCCCGTCAAGATCTTCACCCTTAACCCCAAGCCCCCTGGAACCGTGGAGACCGGTTGCCATGAACACGGTGGCAAACCCTTCTTTTTTCAGGCTTTCAAGGGTGATATCCTTTCCAAATTCAACCGAAGTTTTGATCTGGACCCCCAGACGTTCAATCAGGTCAATCTCTTTTCCCAATTCTGCCTTGGGCAGCCGGTATTCTGGAATCCCCACGGCCATCATCCCGCCCTTCACCGGCAGTTTTTCAAATATGGTGACCCCATACCCTTTTTGAGCCAGGTAATAGGCGGCCGTCAGCCCTGCGGGGCCGGACCCCACAATGGCAATTTTTTCGTCTCGTTTTTCAGCAAGTTCCGGAAGCCAGGGCTCTGCACTTTCCAGATCCAGCTCAGAAAGATACCGATGGAGGTATTGGATGGCCAGGGGCTGATCGGCGTCTCCCCTGGTGCAGATAGCTTCACAGGGATGGTGGCAGACCCTTCCGCAGGAACCGGGAAAGGGGTGTTCCTGTTTAAACAGCTTTAAGGCTTCATGGTATTTTCCCTGGCCCATGAGGGCGATAAAACCCTGGATGGACACGTGTGCTGGACAGGTAGCCTTACAGGGAGCAATGGATCTTTTAGAGATTCCATAAGCACCGGGTATGGCCTGTTCATATTGTTTAAAGATGGCTTTTCGAGGCGCCAGAGCCTCGTTGTGTTCGCTGGGGGTATCAACGGGACAGACTTTGGTACATTCCCCGCAGGAGGTACATTTTGATATATCAACAAACCGTGGGCTCTCTTTGACCTTGGCCGTGAAATTTCCCTGTTCACCATCCAGTTCCAAAAGTTCCGTATTTGTTAACAACTCAATGTTCAGATGCCGGCCGACCTCGACCAGTTTGGGTGAGATAACTCACATGGTACAGTCATTGGTTGGAAATGTCTTGTCCAACCGGGCCATCATGCCGCCGATGGCATATGATTTTTCAACCAGATAAACATAGTACCCTGAATTTGCCAAATCAATGGCAGACTGCATTCCTGCGATACCGCCACCAAGAACCATGACCGCACCTGCAAGATCTTTGTTGGGTGTCAACTTTTGCGTCATTCTCAAACCTCCTAACCGTTTATTATAGCCTCATTAATTTTAAGCTATGGCCTGGAAAAATTGCTCCCGGGCAGGAAAATTGCTCCCGGGCAGAGGGCTGCACAAAAAAAGACCGGCACATGAAAAAGAGTCCATTCACCGGGCCCAATTAGGATGCTTCACCAGTATAAGAAGGGGTTAACCAAAGATTGCAAAGCGAAAAAAAAATCGGCTATCCTGCATCCGGAAAAACCATTCCCGAATCCAAAGCCGATTTTTTTGTATACGCTCTGCTATACCTGCATATTCTGCAGGTCATTTTTATTATATCAGTGCATTCTTTATGCACAATATGACAAGAATCTATTTGGCACCTCTTCTTAAATTTTAAAAAGTGGTCTGGTAAAACAAACTACCTCCTGATAATAAAGGTGAATCCCCCTTGAAAAGCCTGAATTTATGGGCCGATATAAATTCAGCAGATACCACAACAAATATTTAGTTTAATAGGCCCCAACGTCAACCATCTGGTTCTTAAGGCACCCTACCATTACTATTCCCCACCTCTAAGTAGGAAAATGATATTTTTTTGTCAAGAATTATTTATTTTGTTCGATCAACAAACGTGAATTTAAAAAGGATCTTTCATCCCCAGATATTTCCCGCTCAGCCAGACAAGGATCAATACAGGGATGCCGATAACCGCCGTAATCAAAAAAAACGATGAATATCCCAGAGTGTCAACCAGGGTGCCGGAATACCCGCCAAAAACCTTGGGAATCAGGGTCATTAAAGAACTGAAAATCGCATATTGAATGGCCGTGAACCGAATATTGGTAAGGCTTGACAAGAAAGCGACAAAAGCCGCACTGGCAAGACCTCCGGCCAGGTTATCCGCCGAGATAACAAGGTATAGCATCGGTAGATTATGCCCCATCCCGGCCAACCCCATGAACAATAAATTGGTTAAAGAAGAGAGCAGCGCACCGACAAATAGAATTTTGATCACCCCATATCTGATGGATAAAATACCCCCCAGGAACCCGCCTGCAATGGTCATGAACAACCCGAATGTTTTCACCACACTTGCGATCTCTGTTTTTGAAAATCCAAGGTCCTGGAAAAACACATTGGAGATAACCCCCAATACAATATCTGAAATTCGATAGAGGCCGACTAAAGCCAGTAGCAGCCAGGCAAGAAAGACACCATATCGATTAAAAAAATCGGAAACAGGGGCTATGTAACTGGCGTTCACCATTTGACGGTTCACAAAACCCGTTGCCATGAAAAGTTTTGCAATAACGCTAGCAACACTGAGTCCCAACCCAAGCCGGAAAACTTCAACAAGCAAACCGGCAAGGGGTTTGTTATTCAGCCAGCTAGTAAGACGCTGCTTTAATTCAAGGCCCAGATCCGCACTGAAATGAAATGCCAGGATAAATCCCCCTGCTGCAAGGGCAAATAATAATAAAGACCCCAGATAGTCTGTTGATGCATATGTTTTTTCATCGAGTTTTTTCACCTCGGGCTCAGGCACAAGGATTGCTGTTACAACCCCCACCAGCATGAACCCCGCCATGATGAAATAGGCGTTCTGCCAGGCTTCAAAACGATAATTTCCTTTGCTGGACCCAAACAAATCCGCAAGAAACAAGGTCCCAGCTCCCGCAACCAGCATACCGATTCGATACCCGCCAATATAAGTGGATGCCATCAGGGCCTGTAAATCAATTTGGGCCGATTCTATCCTATAGGCATCAATGACAATATCCTGGGTTGCCGAAGAAAAACCAAGCATCACGGCTGCCATTGCCATAATAGTTAACGGATGCTGACCCGTTGCGGGATTTGTGAACCCCATCCACAAAATAGCAGTAATAATACCGGCCTGTGCCACAAGTATCCAGCTTCGCCGTCTCCCAAATGCCTTGGTCAAAATTGGAATGGGCAGCCGGTCCACAAGAGGCGCCCAGACAAATTTAAAGGAGTACCCAAGGGCTGCCCAACTGAAAAAAGTAACAGCGGATCTTTCAACTCCGGCTTCCCTGAGCCACAACGATAGGGATGAAAAAATTAATAATATGGGCAAACCTGCAGAAAATCCGAAAAAAAGCATGGTGACTACCCTTGGGTGAGCCAAGGATCGAAGTGAATCTTGCCAATTACGCATCATTTATATTTTTTCCAATTTTTTAAGGGGGGAATGAAATTATCAGATTTAAATATCGAATTTAAATATCAGATTTAAATATCATAGGGTGATTTCATAATTATAGGGCACGCCAAAGCAATCAATTGCCTGGGTATTATTGGCCTGGGCTTTTTTTCCCAAAACCTTCCTACAGTCTTGCTCGATAGCATCCATCTCATCGTCGGTCCGGTCCTGGTTCAAATGAATCATCCCAAGTCTTTTGACACAAGCTCTGGAAGCAAGATCCAAAACATCTGGGATGGATGAGTGTCCCCATCCCGTCTTCCGGACATATTCATCTGCGGTATATTCAGCATCATGAAATAATAGATCGGCATCTGCCGCAAACTTGACATAGGCCTCAACCGACTCACTCTGGGGATGGGCAAAACCCAATTCATTATCCGTCAAAAAGACAAACCGCTTCCCCTCTTCTGTAAACCTATATCCAAGACTGCCTTCTGAATGACTTGTGGGAATCGAATCAATGGTCATGGAACCAATTTTAAAGCAACCATTTAAAGAGGGATCAAACCCAATATCGGCTTTCAGATCCGTTAACCGAATCGGAAAGAAAGGCGGCTTCATGACTTCATTAAACACTCCCCTTGTATCAATACCCGCGAATTTCCGGTCCTGAATCGTCAACCGGGTTTTGCGGTGCAGCAAGGGTTTGAAAAATGCAATCCCCAGAATATGGTCCCAGTGGGTATGGGTGAGCAGCAGAGTGTAAGCAGATTCATTCCGCTGAAGAAGGGAATTGCCCAGCCGCCGGATCCCGGTACCCGCGTCAATGATGACGATTTCTCCTGTTTTTGCTTGGATTTCGATACAGGTGGTGTCTCCGCCATATTTGACATATTGCTTACCAGATACAGATATTGACCCCCTGGAGCCCCAGCATTTTATAAACATGATTCTCCCACACACCCAAAGATTAGAACCTATCCACAAATTTACTTTGTAACATCATATGAATCGACACAGAAATCAATATTTTTTTTGATTCACCACAAATTTTACATTTTTATTGGCAAGGCTACTTTATCCCCTCCCCTTATAAACCCACTTCATTTTCTTTTTGATAATAATTTTTTAAATCAAATTAAAACTAGTTTAATAATATCAAACTTTTACAGTTCGCATATTGACAATAGTGTTAATTTTGCATAGGAAAATACAGATATAAATCTACAAACAAAAACTATTTATCTAAAAGGAGATTTTAATATATGGCACAGCTTATCGCAGATAGAAGAGACGTGGATTTTGTATTACATGAACAAATTGGAATGGTTGACCACGAACTGTTTGAAGAGTTTAATAAAAAAACCGTTGACCTGATAGTATCCGAAGCCAGGAATCTTGCCATCAAAGAGATTCTACCCACCTTTAAAGATGGGGATGAGATCGGATGCAAGCTTGAAAATGGCAAGGTGACAGTACCTGATTCTTTTAAGCGGGCATGGAAACTTTATTGCGAAGGCGAGTGGCTGGCCATGTGTGACGATCCGGCTGTGGGGGGTCAAGGCATGCCCAAAACAGTCGGGTGTGCGGCCCTTGAGTATATGGTGGGTGCCAATTCTGCTTTCATGCTCTATTACGGAATGACCCATGGAGCCGCCAAGCTGGTAGAAGCCTTTGGGGATGAAACCCAACAAAAGCTCTATATGAAAAAAATGTTTGCAGGAAAGTGGGGCGGCACCATGCTGCTCACTGAATCCGAGGCCGGATCAGATGTGGGGGCCCTTACCACCACTGCTGTTAAACGAGCGGACGGCACCTATGCCATCCAGGGGACCAAGATTTTTATCTCTGCCGGAGAACATGATCTGTGTGAGAATATCATTCACCCGGTCCTGGCCAGAATCGAAGGAGCACCCGCCGGAACAAAAGGAATTTCCCTGTTCCTGGTCCCCAAATTTCTGGTGAATGATGACGGTAGTCTGGGTACATTTAATAATGTGGTCTGCACAGGACTTGAAGAAAAAATGGGCATCCACGGAAATGCCACGGCCTCCCTTTCCCTGGGGGAAAAGGGCGAGAGCATCGGCACCCTGCTGGGAGAAGAGAACAAAGGTATGCCAGAGATGTTTAAAATGATGAATGAGGCCCGGGCATTTGTGGGCATGCAGGGATTTGCCTGCGCCTCTGCCTCCTATATGTACGCCCTGGAATATGCCAGAACCAGAATCCAGGGGAAACACCTCACCGCTGGGAAAGACCCTTTGGCCAAAAATGTTGCCATTATTGAACACCCTGATGTCAAACGCCAATTGCTCAATATGAAAGCCTATACCGAAGGCATGCGATCCCTGCTCTATTATTATGGAAAATGTTCGGACATCGTCCACACCACAGAAGATGTTACCCTGAAAAAAGAAACCGCGGCTCTGATTGAGGTCTTAACCCCCATTGTTAAAGGCTATGTCACGGATAAATCCCTGGAGGTTTGCTCCCACGGCGTTCAGGTTTACGGCGGCTATGGCTATGTCCAGGAGTTCCCGGTGGAACAGCTCATGCGGGACACCCGAATTTTCATGATCTATGAAGGCACTAACGGTATCCAGGCCATGGATCTTTTGGGCCGGAAGCTTTCCATGAACCAAGGCAAATCCTTTGACTATTTTATTGCCCAGATCAAAAAAACCATCCAGGATGCTGAAGGGATTGAAGGGGTTGAAGAGATGAGAGCTAAGGTTGCCCATGCCGTATCCCGGCTGGAGGAACTTGCAAAGGCCATTGGAGATCGATCCAGATCGGACCAGGCGTTAAATGCCTATGCCTTTGCCCATCCCTTTCTGGAGATCACAGGAGACGTCACCTTTGCCTGGATGCATCTGTGGCGGGCCAGCATTGCGGCTCCAAAACTTGCCAAAAAGGTCGGCAGTCTTGATAAATCGGCCATTGCAGACAAAGCACTTAAAAACAAAGATGTCGCCTTTTATGCAGGACAAATGGCAACGGCCCGGTTTTTTATTTCTACCCTTCTTCCCCAGGCCTATGGTAAGATGGATGCCATCCTGGAGGCAGACACCTGTGTGGAAGATATTCTATCGGTCTCCTTTGG
The DNA here is from genome assembly GCA_022712835.1 of Desulfobacteraceae bacterium. Next base: position 8,516 of record JAFLJU010000424.1, on the reverse strand, counting down.
CTCTAAATAAGGACCCAAATCAAGGATACAATACGTGCAACATCAAAAAGGAGAGAATCCAAATGCTTGAAACCATTAAAAAAAGCCTGTTAACCGGTGTGGGCATGGCCCTGAGATCCAAAAAAGAGATCGAGGAGTTGGCCAAGGATTTTGCCGAACAATCCAAGATGAGCCAGGCAGAAGCAAAAGAATTTCTCAATGAGTGTCAAGAAAAATATGAGGATGCCAAATCCGGCCTGGACAAAAAAATAGAAACCGCCATTGAAAAAATATTGGGCAAACTGGATTTGCCCACAAGATCAGACATTAAAACCTTAAACTTGCGAATTGACCAATTGACTGAAAAATTAACCGACGCCAAAAAAGAATAGGCACGGCGCTTTTTTATGCTCAGCATTAAAACCATAGGCAGGGTTGGTAAACGCTATCGGCACCTGATCCGATACCAGCAGATCATTGGTATTATTTTCAAATACGGATTTGAAAATATTATAGAGGCCATGAAAATTGACCGCTATATTGAATCAGGCTTAAATCTGATCCCCTTTACCACTCCCCATGAGCGGGTGGCGAAACTGTCTAAAAACCAAAGAATACGCATGGCATTGGAAGAACTTGGCCCAACCTTCATAAAAATGGGCCAGGTTCTCTCATCCCGCCCGGATCTGGTTCCCCTGGATCTGATAGCAGAACTTTCAAAGCTCCAGGACGGAGTTCCGCCCTTTGGGTTTGACCAGGTAAAGCAAATCATTGCCTCGGAATTTGGCACCCCCCATACCGCCATATTTAAATCCATGGATGAAACCCCATTGGCCTGTGCCTCCATCGGCCAGGTCCACCGGGCACGCCTATCAAACAATGAACAAATCGCGGTTAAAATTCAGCGGCCTGGCATCCGAAAGATAATTGAAGCGGATCTTGAAATCATCCATCACCTGGCATCCATCATGGAAAAAAACATTGAGGAAGTGGCCTTGTTCAGGCCGGTCAGAATAGTGGAAGAGTTTGCAAAAACCCTTGAAAAAGAGCTGGACTACACCATAGAAGCCACCAACATGGAACAGATGGCCCAGCAATTTGCCAAAGACACAACCATCCATATCCCCAGGGTCCATAGGCAAGCATCCAGTGAACGGGTCCTGGCCATGGAGTTTATCCAGGGAATCAAAGCCGATGATATTGAGGCCATTGAAAGGGCAGGCCTTGATCGAAAAAAAATCACCCGATATGGTGCCGACTTTATCATGAAACAGGTGTTTGAGCATGGATTCTTCCATGCCGACCCACATCCTGGCAATATTTTCATACTGGATGATAACCGGATCTGCCCGGTGGATTTCGGCATGACCGGATTTGTGGACCAGACCACCCGGGAGATCTTTGTGGACCTGATCCTTGCCCTTGCATCGAGCAATATAAAGCTTGTGGCAAGGCTGTTGTGTGAACTTACGGAATATGAAGAGCCACCGGATATGGCCGCCCTTGAAAAAGAAATTGCGAGGTTCTCCTCTGTTCATCTGTCCAAAACTTTGAAAGAGATTAAAACCAGCCGCATGGTCAATGAATTTTTTGAGCTCTGCGCATCCCAGGGCCTCAGAATTCCGCCGGATCTGTTTTTAATGATGAAGGCCTTTATCTCCATAGAAGGGGTTGCCAGAAAACTGGACCCGGAGTTTGATATGGTCGGCCATGCCATCCCCTATGTAAAGGCTGCCAAATTTTTGAAACTTTCTCCTTCCCGCATTGCCCAGGATGTCATGGGAATTGCCCGGGAATCGTTTAAACTACTCCAAACATTGCCCGGGGATACCATGGACCTGGTTCAACTGGCAAAACAGGGAAAACTTAAAGCCACCGTGAAGATCGAAGGGCTTGATCGCTTGATGGTCACCCAGGATCAGACCAGCAACCGGATCTCTTTTTCCATTATCATTGCCGCCCTGATTTTAGGATCTGCCATTGTGCTCAATTCAAACATCCCACCGCTTTTGTTTGGGGTTTCCGTCATTGGAATTGCCGGATTTATCGCTGCTGCCATCATGGGGATCTGGCTATTGGTAGCCATTATCCGAAAAGGACGCCTTTAACGATCTCCTTCATAGGGATACCAGTCAGACTCCCTGAGCCGATCCACCTTCAGGGTTAATATTTCATTGTTCAGGGTATTAAAAACAATTTTTCGCCCCAGTTCCCCCCCCACATCCTCTGAAACAATTTTTATTTTCTTCTGATGTAAAATCATCCTGGCAGCGTTGACATTGTCCTGCCCGATATCCCGGGAAGATTCAGACGGATTGTAGGCCCCACCAAAAATCTGGGCTTCCAGTTTTGACAGATCAGATCCGTTTCCCCGCATCATCCGGATCAGGGTCAAAACAGCGACATTGCCGTACAGGGAAGTTGTCGTTTTACCGGTATCAACCACCGGAAACAAAAAATGATTCATCCCCCCTGCCTTGAGGGTTTTATCAAAAAGACACACAGAGACCGATGACCCCAGCACCGTGGAGATCACGGTGGGTTTTTCAGGCAAATATATATATCCCGGCTTTAGGAAATAATCTCTGGTAACAGGTTTTTCAGAATCATGAGTCATATCATTAATGTGTCATTTATTTTAGGGTGGTTTGTTTTATAACATTCGGCTTATCATATCAAGCGCTAACCGTGAATGGTCTTGCCAGAATTTTGTGCCTGTGATAGTAATGGCCGATATATCAGCTTATTTATCTGGGGGTATATTAATACCAAATAGGGGAAAAAAGAGGTATTAATGGAAAAAAAAATAAATATCCGCGTCGGACATTTAAAAATTATTGATCACCTGATTTTAGGATACTCTGTTTTCCGCCTTCAATCGAATGGTGATCGATTACAGCACGCCACCCTTGAAAACATCCCCATGAATTCATGGGGACAAATCTGTGACGACTTAAGAAATGGCGATATCCACGGTGCGTTTATAACAGCTCCCCTGGCGATGGATCTATTTGCCTCGGGCCTTGATATTTCCATGCTGATGTTTGTTCACAGATCCGGTAGTTTGATGGTGAGAAACAGGCAGGCCCGTATAAAAAGCCTGGTTGATTTACAGGGAAAAACCATTTTGATTCCCAGCAATTTGTCTGTTCAACACCTGTTGCTCCATAAGCTTCTTACCGCAGCGGGCTTCTCTCTTAAATCTTACGCTCCCTCTAAATCAGATCCCAATGATATCACGACGGAAGCCGTCAGTCCTTTTCTCATGCCCCAAATGCTTGAAAATGACCAAGACATTGATATTGCAGCTTATATGGCTCCAGAGCCCTATGGCAGCCAGGCCATAGCCAATGGGGAAGCAGACAAGTTCTGTACCTCGGACAGCTTGTGGAAGGATCATCCCTGTTGCGGATTCGTTGTGCGAAACAAGTTGGAAACCTCCCAAAAAAAAGCAGTAGAAGAACTGGTTCACCACTTTTTTCAGTCTGCCACAGCCCTGGATACGCAACTTAAAAAAAACCAAATAGACGAACAAACCCTTAATTTTGCCCAAAATTTCCTGGGTCAGGAACAGGGGATTGTCAAAGAGGCCTTTTTAAATAGTGGGATAAGTTTTACCCCGTCGAAATTATTCCCGGACAAGGACGCGTTGGATATCATTCAAACCTATATGACAGACACCATGGGGGTGATGCCCCAAGCCATTGATCTGGACGCCTTTCTTAAGTTTTCCCATGCGACAAAAGCCATATCGGAAATGAAATTGTGAAAATTGACATTGAACGCATCTCCAAGAGCTACAAACGAGCTAAAAGGGCAGACCATATAGTACTCAAAGATATTTCCTTTTCCATTGACCCGGGTGATTTTGTGATCATACTGGGGGAGTCCGGGTGCGGGAAAACCACTCTTTTAAACCTTCTGGCAGGACTTGAACAACCAAGCTCCGGCAGCATCCATGTGGACGGCCAGGAAATCAAGGGGATCCACCCCTCGCGATCCATGCTTTTTCAACAGCCGGCCCTTATTCCCTGGCTCACGGTAAAGGAGAACGTCGCCTATGGCTGTAAAATCAGGGGCGATACCAAAGAACTCGACTATCGGGTAAATCAATTTCTTGAAATCATGGGACTGGCCGGATTTTCCGAATCCAAACCCAGCCAGTTGTCCCTGGGGATGGCCCAGCGGGTTTGTCTTGCCCGGGCCCTGGTGGGGCTACCCAAAGCACTTCTCCTGGATGAACCCTTTGCCTCTTTGGATACCTTTACCCAGGCCCATATCCAGGAAGAACTGGTCAATTTATGGCTATCAGAAAAATTTACAGCCGTGTTTGTTACCCATGACATTGACGAGGCCATACGGATGGGCAATAAAATCATTCTTTTAGCAGGGGAGCCGGCAAACATCACGGATATCTTTGAAATCAACGAAGACTATCCAAGGGACCGAAATAATCCAAGGTTCAAGGAAATCCGAGTTAAAATCCTGAACAGATTCAAAAATGCCTACTTGGCCAAACGAAGCATGCTTTAACATTGCAATAAAGGGGGAATAATGGACACCTTGTCACGACGAAAATTTTTAAAAACGGCAGCAGCAGCCTGTTCCGGATTGGTTTTACCCGGGGCAATCCCCGCATTTGCTCAGCCTACCCCCTTAAAGCTTGGATACCTGCCCATAACAGATGCGACCCCGCTTCTGGTGGCCCACGGGCTTGGCTATTTTGCCCAGGAAGGACTTAAGGTTGAAAGACCGGTCATGGTCAGATCCTGGAAAATATTAACCGAGTCCTTTTTGACCCAAAAATTTAACTTAACCCACATGCTCTTTCCGATCCCGGTGTGGATGCGGTTTAAACAAAAGGTTCCGATAAAAGTTCTGGCCTGGGACCACACCAATGGCAGTGCCATAACCGTAAGGGGAGATTCCGGAATCTACAAATTTTCAGATTTGGCAGGAAAGCAGGTGGCGGTGCCTTCCTGGTACTCCATGCACAACCTGATTTTGCAGTTGGGCATCCGGACCCAGGGACTTGTGCCGGTGATTAAACCCCAATCGGCTAAACTTGCCCCAAATGAAGTCAATCTGTTTATTCTATCGCCGCCGGACATGCCCACGGCCCTTCTGGGAAAAAGAATCGATGCCTTTATTGTGGCAGACCCCTTTAATGCCCTGGCCCAGATAAAATTTAATGCCCGGATCATGAGATTTTCCGGAGATATCTGGAAAAATCATCCCTGTTGCGTTATTGTGGCCAATGAACCCTTTATCAATCAAAATCCTATTGTGGTACAAAAAGCCATGAATGCCATTGTCCGGGCCCAGGCCTGGTGCCAGAAAAACCCAAGGGAAACCGCCCATCTTCTCAGCCGGGATGGAGAAGGATACCTTCCGGTTCCCCAAGAGGTCCTGGCACGGGTTTTCGAAAAACCGTTGGCCTCAGAACTTACCCACCCCCAATGGGATGTGGAAAGAATTGGTTTCCAACCCTTTCCCTTCCCTTCTGCCACCCGCTTTATTGTGGAGCAGATGAAACACACCCGGGTCGAAGGGAACACAGATTTCCTTGCTACCCTGGATGCGGGTAATGCAACAAAACAATTGGTTGATGACCGGTTTGTCAGAAAAGCCATGGATGAGATGGGGGGAATTCATCAATTTTGTAAGTGTAATATAGAAACACCATTTTCAAGGGAAGAGATTGTTGAAATCAATTAACAAATTTGTATATCGAAGTTCCAGACAAGTAGGATTAAATGCTGTTTTCGGCCGTTTAGAATTCGGCTGGAAATATGAAATAATAGGACTTTTACTGTTTGCAGGAGGTTGGATGCTGGTCTCAGGGATCATTTTTACCCAGCCAAAGTTTTCCCTGTTTAACGGTTTTTTACCCGGTCCCACCCTGACAGCTCTTATGGATGCATTCCAGGACAGCCGTTTCTGGTCTTCTGTATTTGCAAGTCTTCGGCGAATTTTTGTGGGCATCTTTATAGCGTCGATCATCGGATTTCCCCTGGGAATTATTATTGGCTTTTATCCAAAACTCCGGGGGCTATCCTACTCACCCCTCCAGTTTATCCGAATGATCAGTCCTCTGTCCTGGATGCCCATTGCCCTGCTTTTATTTGCAAGTTTTGAGTCCGCGGTTTATTTTTTGATTGTAATGGCCACCGTTTGTCCTATAATACTCAATACAACGATTGGCGTTTTAAATATTAATCCCCAATGGATAAAAATGGCGTTAAACCAAGGGGCAAGCGATTACCAACTGATCCGGACTATTATCATTCCATCGTCCCTGCCCCACATGCTGACCAGCCTGAGGCTGGCGTTAGGGGTGGCATGGATTGTTCTGGTTCCGGCGGAATTTTTAGGTGTTTCCTCAGGACTTGGCTATCTTATCAATGACGCAAGGGATACCATGGAGTATGATAAGCTCATGGCAATGATCATTGCCATTGGAATTTTAGGCTTTATTCTGGACCGGGTTTTCCAGAAACTCCAGCATAAAATCAATTGGTACCAGAATGAATAAAACAATTTAATAAAACTATCATATAATTATCTAAGGAGTTTTTTATGGCGGTAGATCCAAACATAAAAATAGTAGTGGCCGATGACTCGGGAACCATGCGCATGATGTTCAAACAAATCCTGGCCAAAGCCGGATATACAAATCTTGTCATGGCGGTTAACGGTGCAGACGGACTTGAAAAAGTAAAGGCTGAAAAGCCGGATCTGGTGGTCAGTGACTGGAATATGCCCACAATGGATGGACTGGAATTTTTAATCGCACTCCGGGCCACCGACGAATTCAAAAACCTGCCCTTTATCATGGCCACGGCCCAGTCGGACAAAGGCCAGCAGTTAAACATCAAAGAAGCCGGTGGAAACGGCCATGTCCCTAAGCCATTTGATGCTGAGCAAATTGGCAAAGCTATTGAACAAGCCTTTGCTGGCGGCATGGAAACCGCTAAATCCACCCAAAAACAAAGAAGCACCATCGGCGGCAGGGTTGAACTGAACGTGGCCCATATTCAAATTACCGATCACCTTGCACTGGGTGCCCTCAAACACAGAATTGAATCCGGGGATGTGGAACCCCAACATTTTGACCTGACCACCACACTTAAGGGAGGATGGAACCCCATCCAGGAAGGTCTTGAAAACGGAGAAATCGACTGCGCCTTGGTCTTGGCTCCAATCGCCATGGACTTGTTTGCCTATGATTCTCCCATAAAACTGGTACTTTTTGCCCATAAAAACGGATCTACCTTTGTCAGGTCCAGACATTATGATCCAAGATTTGATTCCCTCCAGAGCTTTTATAAGTACAAGGTGGTTGATATCCCCCATAAAATGTCTGTCCACCATATGCTGGCCCATAAATTTTTAAAGGAATTGGGTTTAAAACCAGGTGTGCCGGGCAAAAAAGCGATAAACGTTCGATTTGAGGTAGTCCCCCCCATTAAAATGCCGGAAATAATGAAAGAGAACGAGGATGTTGCAGGCTTCATGGTTGCAGAACCCGTGGCCACAAAAGCCATCGTTAACAACATCGGAAATCTGGAATTTTATTCAGCCAGCCGCTGGGACAATCATCCCTGCTGTGTGGTGGCCATGCAAGAAGATTTTATTCAGAAGCATCCGGAAGCGGCCCAGGAATTTGTTTCCCTGATGATTGAAACCGGAGAATACATCGAAAATGACAAAAACCGGGCGGCACAAATTGCCGTCAAGTTTCTTGATCCGGAAGGCAAAATGGGTCTGAATCCAGATGTATTAACAAATGTTTTTTCACAGCCCCAGGCCATCCGTTGGGACGGCCTCTACCCCGAAGTCCAGGATCTGGAAAAGATTCAACGGTATATGCATGACGAAATGGGAATCGGTAAAATTATTGATCTTGAAAAATTCATCGAAAACCGTTTTGCCAATCAGGCATACAATATTTAAACGAGGTATCATCCATGAAAATAACAGACCCGCAAGTCATTGAAGACGGCGAAAAAGATCTGATTGAAGCGGTACGGGAAGATCTGGACCTGGATGCTGTCCGACAGATTCTAAAGGAGCGGATGGCTGTTTCCGCCCTGTCTTCAAAGGGTGGACAGATCGTAGTTCACAACAATAAAATTGCTTTCAGGCTGGACTTTGATATCAATTTAAGCGGCAGCCTGCTCTTTGACAGGGAGGGCAATTACATTGCCGAATCAGAAAAAGAGGACACCCTTGCACCGGAAATGGAATTGGACGGATTTGATACCCAGGTTGGCCAGGAGTATCCTTTCTCTGACGGTATCGCCTTGGTGGAAACCGGACTTAATGAAATCGAGTTGGAAGAGCACGATATAGACCCACAAGAACTAACCGAAATGTCCATCAATCTTCCGGAATATGACCTGGAAGAGGAACCGGAATATAAAGCAGGACTGTCAGATCCGGATGATCTGGACATAAACCCTCTGGATTTTGAAACAGACACTCTTTTGTCAGAAGAACCAGATCTGCTGACAGGAGAACCTGAAGTTGCGGCG
>JAFLJU010000551.1 GCA_022712835.1 Desulfobacteraceae bacterium | reverse complement strand
AAGAGGTGCGAATGCCCAGGCCCGATATCGAATTATTCAAGGAACTTGATCCCCAAGCCCTTCAGAAAAAATTTTTAAACTCTTTGATAAAAATACAGAATGTCAGAAGAGGATCCATCTGGATAAAAAAAAAAGAATCCTATGTTTGTGTGGAAGCCGCCGGGGCTGAAAGTGAGAATATAAAAGGGGTGGTGTTAGATAGCAGTCATCCCAGTATTGTGGGGTGGGTGATAGAGAACAAAAAAATGACGGTTGCAGAAACCAAGAGCGATCGCCGTCATTATCGGGAGGTTGAAGATGCATTTGCGGTGAAAAGCAGCCAAATCCTTTGCTTTCCCTTGTTTTTGAGTGAAGATGAAGTCTATGGCGCCGTACAAATTATTGATACCACCTCGGGTAAAACCCGGTTGAATCTGGACAAGGATTATCTGGAACCCTTGCAAAATCTGGTGGATATCTGTTCCATTGCCATGGGCAATGCCATTTTGTTCTCTTCTGAAAAAAAGAAAGCCCTTCATTTGAAATCCGCCCTTTCCAGGATGCAAAAAGAGAGTCTTATCATCGGACAGAGTGAAAGTTTTCAAAAAAGCATGGCCCTTGTCAAAAGCTATGCAGATACCGATTTTCATGTGTTGATAACAGGAGATAGCGGTACGGGGAAGGAACTTGTGGCCGAAAGGCTGCACAAGCGAAGTGGCCGCAGGAAAAAACCGTTTTTAGCACAGAATTGTTCGGCCATCCCGGAAACACTTTTGGAAAGTGAATTGTTTGGATATAAAAAAGGGGCTTTTACCGGTGCCACCCGGGACAGGGCGGGACTTTTTGAGGCTGCGGACGGGGGAACGGTATTTTTGGATGAGATCGGGGATATGCCCATGAGTACCCAGGCAGGCCTGCTCCGGGTACTACAGAAAAACGAGATCAAGCCCCTGGGGGAGACAATGGCCAGGCAGGTTGATGTGAGGATTGTTGCTGCCACCAACAAGGATATCAAAAAAATGATTGCGGACAATAGTTTCCGCCAGGATTTGTATTATCGGCTCTCGGTTCTACCGGTCCATTTGCCCCCTTTGCGGGATCGACGGGAAGACATACCGCTTCTGGTCAAGCATTTTCTTGAGACAGAATCCATTAAGGCCAACACAAAGGAAAAGAAGATGATGCCGGATGCCATGCAGCATCTGGTGGCCTATCACTGGCCCGGGAATATCCGGGAGCTGGAAAACCTGATTCGATATCTGATGGTGACCATTCCAGAAGAATCTATTCAGGCGGTAAAATTACCACCCCACCTACGGGAGCCCCAATCCATAACAGATGATCCCTATGCCACTCCAAACACCTCCTTGGCGCAATTGAACAATGAGTTCATGGTGGATCTTACCTGCTTGACCTGGCCGGGACTGGAAGAAAGCTATGTAACTTCTCTGTTGAAAAAATATAACTGGAATATCACCTGGGCTGCCAAGGCTTCTGGCATTAATCGGTCCACCTTTGCCTCGAGGATGCGAAAATTGCATATTAAAAAGAATAAGACAAGGTGAAGAATAAGACAGGGTGAAGAATAATTTGATTTGATCAACCCCGTTGAAAGGAGGGTTAAATGAGTTTTGATCAAATGCATGACAAACGGATACGTGAACTGGAAGAGATGAATCAACATCTAAAGCGTCAGGTTCAGGAAAACAGGGTTAGCAACCAATCCATCCGGGCTGCCAGAAAAAATTGGGAAAAAACAGTCGATGCCATTGATGATTGGATTTGCATTATTGATCTTGATTCCTCAATTCTTAGATCAAATCGTATCGTGGAAAAATATTTTCAATTGAAAGTACAAGATGCCATAGGGCTTAAATGCTGTAAATTAACCCATGGGGAAAATCATTCGCTTATTCACTCATGCCCCCTTCCCAAAATGCTCAAAAGTAAAAAAAGAGAGAGTACGGAGATGGAAACCCATGAGGGCCACTGGATGCTGATCACGGTTGATCCCATATTCAATGGTGATGGGGAAATTATCAGTGCCGTTCATATCACCCAGGACATTACCCAAAGAAGATTGATTCAAAATGAAAGGGAAATATTGGTCAGAGAGTTAAAAAATGCTTTGACCCGGATTAAAACCCTGAACGGGCTTATCCCCATCTGTTCCACCTGTAAAAAAATCAGGGATGATAAAGGATACTGGAGTCTGATTGAGTCCTATATTGAAAGACACTCCGATGCGGCATTCAGCCATGGTATCTGTCCTGCGTGTTCCGACAGGCTTTATGGAGAAAAGGATTGGTACATTGACATGAAGAAGAAAAAAAAACAAAAAAAATAGCGTCAAGGTCGAACCCGGGCGTTATTTTTTCCTCAACTGAAAAAATTTTTAAAGCGGGATGTCATCTTTCCGCGTGATTTTTCTTTTTCCATTTCTTGTTTGAACGACTGGATAAGATATCGAAAGTCTTTTTTCTGTGTATCGGATTTGTTAGATAGTTTTTTGATCAATGGCCCAAGCCTTGTGATATCATCCAATTCCGGCAAGCTCAGCCACAGATTGAGAAGGCTCACAATTTTGTTGTTATTGATGGGCTTTTCGCCAAAAGAAACATCCTCTTTTAGAAAGGTGTTTATCATTTGAGCATGTTGCGATTTGAGTTGTCTTGCTTTTGTGAGAATGGCAATGGCCGTTGAAGGTGTGATATCTTTGATTCGATGGCAAATATTGTAAAAAACATTCACTTGATCCGGGCGCATCGTTTTTTCTTTGAGCTCATTTGAATAGGCTTCATCCCCCACCACTTCTCGTTTACTCTGGGGGAAGGTGGTCATGAAAAATTGATTAAGGGGGCCAGTTCCCACCCCATCCAATTCAACAAAAGTGCGAAGGGTCAGTAGTCGGCCACTTTCAAATTTTTTGATCGATGGAAGGGCGTCCAGGATGTTTTTGGTGGTAAAGTCTGGTCCAGCACAAATCAGTTCAATAATCTTGAGCTGTTCGTTGCTGAAGTTTTTTATCCGTTGAAGGAATACCTTGGTGACTTTTGTGGTGGCTTTTTTTTCATCGCAAAACAATTCTAAAATTCGATATTGAATGGAATTTGGTACAATATCTTGCTCTTTTATGATCTTTTTGAAATCGGCTTTTGTTGATCCAGATGATATAACCAGGCTTTTTTTTACTGCCTCTGCTGGTGGCGATTCCGTATCTGAAATCTCTTTAATTATTTCTTCGCGTGTCTTTTGTTTTACAAAAAAATCTTGGGAAGAAATTCCACGGCTTTTATTTTCGCTCATTTATTTCCCTGAATCAATTGTTTAAAATAAATAAGATAGATAAGAACTTGCATTTAGTCAAGAAAAGTATGGAAAATATTCAGCCAATGGCTTGAAATCACCTGTTTCTGAAAAAAGCCAAGATATCGTCTTAGTATCGTCTTAGAAAATATTTAATTATATTTTTTGGGTGATTAAAAAATCGGTGCAACCCATTATTAAATAATGGGTTGCACCGGTGTTCCTCTTAGGTTTTTACCCTTCTATCAAGGATTCATTTCATAGGTATCAATTAAAGAGTAGACATGGTCTTTTAATACCCGTTCAAATTTATCATTGTCCACTGCCGGTCGTTTGATCATTTTTAGGCAGGCGCCCTGCTGAGCGTCTGTGGAGAGCCCTTTTTCATAGAGTTCAAGTCCGAATTTTGAAAAGTCCCTGACCATGAAATCAAAAATCCGGTCCAGAACATCATCATCGACATTCTCAATGGCAGCGCTTTCGACAATGAGCTGTCCGTAAGCGACCAAAGTGAAAATCTCCCCCACACACAGCAGATAATCAAAATCGTTCATCATCTGATCTTTGAGTTCCATTCCAGATACCATTAAAAACTCTTCATAGGCCTTGATCTGCTCTTTGAAAATTTCGATATTGGGCAGGTTTTTTGTGGCATATGTTATTCTGAAATCATGGAATTGGGTGTTGGCATATCCTCTTGTGGGTCCCTGGTTGAAAAGGTAGTCGTCATTTTGGCCCCCGTTCATTTTGGGGATTTCCGGGAACTTACCTGGGTTGAACATATAACTTGGGATCAGCTTGACGATGAGGGCCATGTTGACATGCCGGGTGCCTTCAAGTTTGGGATATCCCCTTAAGTCAACCACGGCCTGGCTGAAAAAGTTGTCCTTTTCAAACCCCTTTGCCGCAATGATATCCCAGAGCATTTCATGGACCGTTTCCCCCTGGATGGCCACCTTCATTTTCATGATGGGATTGAAAAGCATATAGCGCTTGTCATCTTTGGATGCACATCTCATGTAGTCCGTTGCCCGCAATCCGAATAATTTCATGGCGGCAAGGCGGCAGTAGGAATCCAGGAACAGCCGTTTGACATGGGCGAACTCGGTGACATTTTTACCATAAAGATTCCGATGGGCCGCATGGTTCAATGATTCGTAAAAGGAATGGGTGACAATGCCGATGGCACCGGAGCCAATATTGAATTTACAGATATTGATGGTGTTGAGCATGTCATCCCAGGCTTTTGAGCCCCGGGAGAGAATCTCAGCCTCGGTGATGGGATAATCATGGAGGATAAACTCAGACACATAGTTCTGGGCATCGATTACATTTCGAACGCACTCATATTTTTCATGTTTTGAATCCACCGCAAAGAAAACATAGTCGTCGGAATCGGCCATTTTCCCAAAAACAGTGACAATTCCGGCTTCATTTCCATTGCCGATGTAATACTTGGTTCCTTTGGCCACATAGGTCCCGTCTTCGCAGGGGTGAAGTTTCATGGAAGAGGAATAGATATCGGCCCCATGGTCTTGTTCCGACAGACCAAATGCGCACAGGGGATTGTCCTTTAGTGTTTCCACAGCTTTTAGTTTGAATGCTTCGTTGTCTCCTAAGAATACCGGGTCCAGGCCCAATGTGGACACATGGAACATATACCAGTATGCCGAACCGTAAAATCCGCAGAGTTCTGAAAATTCAAACATTCTGTATGTGCTGTAATACTGGTCTTTATCTCCATATCCCTTTGGCAGAAAAAGGGTTTCAAAAATCTTTTCTTTTTTGACAAATTGGGCAAAATCATAGGTGAATTCCCGGGCATGGTAATCTTCGTTCAGTTTTTTAAGCCCTTTGTTTTCAAACCATTCAATGGTCTTCAGCATAATCTCTTTGGAGCGTTCATCTGGATAATTTCTATCCTGGTATTTTTTTGGATTGAAAAGCAACATGTTTGGTCTCCTTTTTAAGTCAGTACACGAACTAAAATTTTTGAAAACAATGCCGCTGTGTCCCTTCTGTTTCTCCGAATTAATCTTCCCCGATTAATGTTCCCCGATTAACTTTCAGGGGTTAATCCGTCAGAAACAAACTTCGCAGCAGGCGCTTAAAGAGGATTTTCTCCTCCATGGTAAAATCTGCTAACAAGAAATCATTGCCTTTTTTCCGTACGTCTATCAACTCCTCTTTAATCCCATTGGCCTTGTCCGACGGATAGAGTCTGAGGACCCGTTTGTCTGCCTTGTCCGGCTGTTTTTTGATCCAACCCCCTTCATCTAAGCGGTCTATAATGCCCGACAGAGTCGCTTTGTCAAGGATAAGCAGTTTGCTCAATTCAGCCGCCGTAGCCCCTTCCTGGTACCAAATGCCTTCCAGAATAAGGTGCTGCATATTGGTCAATCCATAGGGGGCAAGTTTTTGCTTTAAAAGGCTGTGGGCCTTTTGGTGGGCCTTGGCCAAAAAGAAAAAGGTACAATCTGGAATATTGCCCGGCAAATTATTCATATTAAACTCCTTTGCATACGAACCAATAGTCCAAACCATTATGTTTGTCAATATTATTTGTTCGTATTCTAAATTATTGGGGGGATACGGAAGGCCGCGTCTGATTTTGTTTTGTGGGATTAATTTTTGTGATGCCAGTCAACCACATCCCGGTAGGCAATTTTGCCTCCGAAGATATCAAGGGCACTGCCAATGGTGAGATCCACCCGGTTTTGGCCTAGCGCTTTTACTGTTTCAAGGTCTGAAAAGCAACTGGCACCACCGGCATAGGTGACGGGAATGGGACAATATTTACCCAGCAGTTCCACAAGTTCTGACTGAATTCCCTGCATCATCCCTTCCACATCCACTCCGTGGACCAGGAATTCATCACATGAGCCTGCCAGTTGGGCAATGGTTTCCGGGTTGAGTGCAACATTGGTGAATTTTTGCCACCGATCCGTAACGATC
>JAFLJU010000511.1 GCA_022712835.1 Desulfobacteraceae bacterium | reverse complement strand
CCGCAATCCTTTGTGTAACCGATATATATGCACCCAACCCTGGTACCAGAATATAGGAACGAACAGATTCTTGATGCGATGCGTTAACAGAATGCACTGGGCGACCACGCATTGGTTTGGGTTTATCGAGCAAATTAGGGTCACGATTAAAATCTGCCATAATCCGTTTAACTGGAGCTATCCCAAGGCCAAGAGCATCCGCAGTACGTTTTGCACTCGGTTCTGTAGGCGTTAGTTTGATGCGGTCAAAATATTGTTTTACTGAAACAGTAATTTTCTTTATTTCTGGAGATAATGCCTTACCGCGAGATGATATCATGTTCTATAAATTTCCAAATTGAATGAATTAAAATTGGAAATAAAATATCACCCTTGCACCACTTCGGTCATGTATCAATTCATCTACTATGAGCTATAGTTCACGTTTTGTATGGAAAATGTCCAGTCTCTTTGGGACTTTTGCAGACAAATTATGTGAAGTTATTTTTTAACGATCTCTCATTTTTATATTGGCTATACGTTTTCATTACTTTTCTGACATAATTTTGCGTTTCAGTATAGGGTGGGATTCGCTTATATTTATCAACGGCTTCCGGCCCTGCATTATAGGCTGCTAAAACCAGGGGCAATTTGTATTTATATCGTCTCAAAAGACGTTGAAGGTACAGTGTTCCCCCCAGGATATTATCAGATGGATCAAACGGATCTTTCACAGATAAGGTTTTGTAGTTCATTGGCATAATCTGCATTAACCCCTTGGCACCTTTTTTTGATACTGCTTTGGGATTAAAAGAAGATTCAATTTTTATCACCGCCTTTATCAGTGAGAATTCTACCCCATACCTTTTCTGAGCCTTTTTAATGATAACGTCATATCTCTTGTGGCTAAAGGATTGCTTTAAAAGCTTTTTAGGTCTTTCCTTGATATACAACTTGTAATCTGAAGAGGTGGGAACATTTGTAAAATGGATGAAGCCTTCACTGTCAATATACGTGTAAATATCGGCATGGACCACTGGAGTAAAAAAAGCGAGGACTGATGCCGCAATCACAATTTGTAATAAACCTTTAAAAACAATATTCAATTAAAATCTCCATGGCCAAGAATAAAAGCTATAACACAGTAGATCAAGCTTTTTTGAATGTTGCAATATATGCTTCTTTTTCTGGCATAAGTCAAAGAAAGGATATCCATTGCTCGCGTTATGCCACTTCTGGCATAGGGTATCAGACCATTTTTTATCTTGTCGCAACGTCAGCATGTTTTTGTTAGGCTCTCTGCTTGTATTATTTTTATATTGTTTATATTGTTTATATTTTTCAACAAAACCTCTATACTAGATAACCATATTTAATTTTCAAATGAAATATGTAAGCTTAAACTAATTTCAGAATAAATAAACCTATTTCCGAAATCATGCGGCTAAATCCATTTCCTCGGACGCGCTATATTCCCCTAATAGCATTGGTTTTCCCGTTTTGATATAATGTTGCAAACTTGTTTTCATATACACAGGAAAGCCAATGCCTCTCAATTTACAAGTAACAAAAATCGAAAGCAGAACTGCATAGGCCTGCCCCTTCGGAAGATACACTTCCACCGCAATACATGGGCCATGCAGCTTTGTTGTTCACAAATTAATGACAAATACGCACTCCACCCATCAACGACCAGCACCCCGAAAAAGATTTCTCCCAGGACCCGGCGTACTACAGCAGAACCTCTCGATTTATCCACTGTAAAATATGTGGTATCGGGGGTGCCAAATACCCATAACCACCAGTTCTTGCCTCTTACTCGCCAGCCAGTTTCATCGGCATGAAGCGTTACACCAGCCTTTATGTCTTTTAGTATTTCTTGATAAACCGGCTTCATTAACCCCGCTATCCGGATAAGAAAAGATAACTTATGTATTGCCAGCCTCATAGGAACAACAGCATGTTTACATGCGTCGACCATAGCTAAGCTGATTTTTTAGCTTGACAAGGGATTGGCGTCAAGTTATTAATACCTTTAAAAGTTAGTTAGCCCAAACAGTTTTTCAAAAAAATAAGGAAATCCGATGAAATCAAATTTTCACTTGGAAACATCAAAAAGAAACCATGACTACCACATTCACCTCCATGGTGTATTTGACGGCGCCTCAGCATTTGAGCTTCTGAATGTGATCCTAAACGAAGAAAAAGAGGGACAGACCATATTTATAGACACCAGTCACCTGAAAAAAGCCTTTCCCTTTGGACGGGCTATTCTGGAATCCAATCTTCCCAGAAACGGCATACGGGCAAAACTCCATTTCAAAGGCACCCGGGCCGGAGATATTCTTCCTACAGGGTGTAAATTACTCACCAAACAAGATAATACAGACCATATCTGCCAAGGCAACTGCAAAAACTGCCAATGCAAAAAAAATTCAACCCCCTCCCCCAAAAAAATGTAAACAACACTTATACAAACTGATTCTGATTCTAAATATAACCTGACAGATTTTCCGTTCCCCATTGTTAGGGGCAGCTAAGTTCGACTTGCACACCAAATTAAAGTGATTTATCAAGAAAACTAACACCATTTACGGAGGAAAAATGAACAAAGCATTAATTATCTACGGATCATCCACCGGAAACACCGAATTTACAGCTGAAACAATTGAATCCGCCCTCTCTGAAAAAGGATATGATGTCACCCTGGCCGACGTATCCAAAACAGACGTGGATATGCTCAAAGAAAAATATGATCTTTATCTTCTTGGCAGTTCCACCTGGGGGGAGGATGAAATTGAATTCCAGGAAGATTTCCAACCCTTTTACGAGGAAATGGCATCCTCTCAGACGCCGATGGATGGTAAATCTTTTGCAATTTTCGGATGCGGTGATTCATCCTATACCTATTTTTGCGGGGCTGTGGATGTGCTTGAGGATTGGGTCCAAAAGTCTGGGGCAACTCTTGTTTGCAAGGGGCTGAGGATTGATGGAGAACCGGAAGAGGCTGAAATTAATGAATGGACACAGGAAGTGACCAATGCCGTCTAACAAGGATATTCCCCGGGACACCTTAAGATCAATCCTCAAAATGATCGGCAACTTGAGCCGAACTGGTATGGAGGCCGGTAATGCCGGTAATTTTGACAAGGCATTTTTAAACATTAAAGATGCCCTGTCTCTGGCCCGGGATCTGAATATCAAATGCCTTGAGGCCAAGTTGCTGAACAATCTGGGGATTCTGTACACAATGGACGGGGTATGGGATAAGGCCATGGCTGCCTATGAAAAATCCATGGATATTGTCACCATACATTATGGGAATCAGAATGTTCTTTACAGAACCCTTCAAAAAAATATCCACTATCTTGTCAAACCTGAGGTATGCCCTGCTGCCTAAACACAATATGCCGGCCGAGCATACCTGTTTGGTCGGCATATGCCAGAACATAAGAGAGCACAGCTTATCACCAAAATTTTATGGAGAAACGGAATATGGCTAAAAAAGCATCCAATTTTTTGAACATCTGGGAGGTGGACACCCATTTTAAATGTCCTGTGGTCGGCGCTGTCCTGAGCGTTGAAAAACACAAAACCATTCTTAAAAAAAGCGGTATTGATATTTCAGGACTCAAATCATACGAATACCATCAGCTCATCATGGTCAGCCTCTCTGAAAAAAATAGTCTTTCTGTAAAGGTAAACAACTATATCCGCAGCCGGGCAAAAAAATGGATGGACCTGGTGGCCGGGATGTCCAAAAAAGAAATTCGCTGCCTCTGGGAAGAAAACCTGGAGTCCGGTCAAGTCGGTCCTCTGATGTATGCAATCATTTCCTGGGAAGAAACAGATACAGATTTGCTCCAGGAGGTTTTCGGCCAGGTCCATATGCAAGCCCATGCCAATATGACAGGGATATTTAATGTTCGCCGGAATCTGACAAGAATGGAGACCACCCTAAGCCGGGAAAAAAAGAGATGCCAACTTAAAGCCACGGAGAATAAAAAACTTGTGGCCCTGAGAAAACAGGAGACTGCCAGGATCTCAGCACTGGAAATTGAAAATGCCCGGCTAAAAAAACAGGCAGCAGAATTTGAACATCGATTTGCCAGCCAAAAAAAAGATCCTGCAGCTTTATCTGTAAGCAAACACCAACTGCAAACCATGAAAACCCTGTTGGAAACCAGGAGCTGCACCCTGGACAGGACGGAACAAAAACTGAACAGGCTTCAGGTTGAATATGCCAGTCTCCAGAAGGACAACAAGGCCTTGCATCTGGAAATTGATTCCATTATTTCAATCTTTGGGGAAATTGCACCACCAGCCTGTCAGACCGATCCGGACTGTAAAAGGCAAGAATGCAGCAAGTACCGACTTTGCGCCAAACGAATATTTATGATCGGCGGGATCACCAAGATGAAATCCCACTATAAAAATATTGTGGAAAAAGCCGGGGGTAAATTTGACTATCATGACGGATACCTCAAAAGTGCCGGCCCGGACATTGAAGCCAAGGTAAAAGCATCGGATCTGGTGCTCTGCCCGGTTAACTGCAACAGCCACAATGCCTGTATCCTGGTAAAAAAACTGTGCAATCAGCATAATACCCCGTTAAGAATACTGGGCAGTTCAAGTCTTTCGGCCGTCAGCCAGGCAGTCTTTACTTCGGAAGGATCTATAACAATTAATTAAGCCAAGTATCAAAAACAAAAGCCCCGGGTTGTTGACGCGGCATTTCCATTGATCCGGATCTGAAATGGAAAAGGCAGGCTCATGAAAAAATCGGTATTGTACAAATATGACTATATGGCCTTAGAACAGGGCTCTTGCGATCCATCTGGCCGATTTTCCTATGATGTTATCGGCATGGAAGAACCGGAAAATCTATTTACAACAATTCCTATTAAACCCGGTCTTTCCCTCTCTTTTCTCTCAAATTTACCCCATGATTATCCCCCTATTAAATTTGAGGTGGAAAATGCGCCGGTTTAATTTTCCTTTTGTCTTTCAGTATCCTGGATCAATACATACAAACCGGAGGTAAAATGAATACAGCATTAATTATCTCTGGCTCCAGCACAGGCAATACCGAGTTTACAGCAGAAACCTGAATCCTATCTGTCTGACCGCCAGTATCAGGTAACCCTCATGGACGCATCTGATGCAGATGAGGGTGAATTGAATAAATTCTATGATCTTTATCTTTTGGGGTGCTCCTGGGGGGAGGAGGAGATCGAAACCCGGGTGGGCAAGCTGGGTGCCAGCCTGATAAGCCAATCCCTTAAAATTGATGGCGAGCCTGAAGAAGATGAGATTACAGAGTGGGCACAGGATGTGATCAATGCCGCATAAAAAAGAGGTGTCCCGTAAAAACTGCCGGAAGGCGTTGCCCGCCAAAGGCCGGGTCTGCGAGCGCGTCTCTCTCTCCTATCTGCCCGCAGGCCTGGCCTCCCCAAACTGTGACCCTGCCCCTGGTTGGTTCTTATCATTCTTCCCGTCTTAACCTATGCGTTTGATATAGACCCTTATCATCTCTGCCGCATAGAGCAGAAGCACGGTACTGATGGGTGAAAACGGGCACAGGGATTGATAGCCAAGAATGGAGGCAGTGGAGCCCCCATTGGATAAAGAAAGGGGAAGCAGGGTGGCAAGACCTGAAAAACCTGTAATGAGCATTGCTGCCACTAGGTTGCCTCTTGTGAATCGATGCGTCATTTAAATATCTCCTTTAAAATTAGATACGCGTTACGATTTTACATAGGTGATGCTAATACGCCTTGCTGCAATGAGTCCTAAGCCAATGACAGCATCTTTATTTTAAACAGATTTTTTCACTGAGGCTGTGATAAAGGTCACATCTGGTGAAAATTATATTTGTCTGGGCTAACTTTTTTCATTTTCTTAACCATCTCTTAACCTGCCTTATAATATAAAGCGTATAAGAATACCGATGAATCTATCATTATTAATTGAAAAAGCCAGATAGAAAAAGGACAAGCCCATGGACTTTTACCACAAGACAACCTCGGATGTGATCATTGAAGCATCGAAATTTCATAAAAACAATGTTGATGAACACCACTTTTATGTGAAGGGACAAAAAGGAGTTTCTTTTGAAAAACAGGTGTGTCAGATAAGATCCGGTATGGATTCATACCTTGAAGAAAATAGTTTCCCAAATGAATCAATTATCTTTGTAAGGCTGTTTGCCAGCGATTATATAAACCAGGAAGAGGCCCTTGAAACACTCAGGGATGAACTGGTAAGCAGGTTTTCATGTGCAGTTTCCATTGTTCAGCAGCCTCCTCTGGAGGGCAGAAAGCTGGTTGCCTGGGTCTATGCCGCAAAGGATAAAAGAGGTAATGGGGTTTCAAAGGAAACAGACAGGGAAAAAGGGAGTTTTATCTGCACCAGGGGAAACTATGTCCACATCTGGAATACCCAGTTGAAATCCCTCAACGGCAACCCGGATTCCGCATTCCAGACCAATGAAATATTCAATCGTTTTGGCAACTACCTGGATGAACAGGGCCTTAATATAAAAGACAATTGTATCAGGACCTGGCTTTTTGTAAAAGATATTGATTTTAATTACCAGGGGGTTGTTGATGCAAGGCTGGAATACTTTCAAGGCATCAACATGACAAAAAAGACCCACTTCATCGCAAGTACGGGCATTGACGGGCGGGTGGGCAACCCGGATACCAATGTTGTCATGGATGCATATTCCCTGGGCGGTATCTGCAAGGGCCAGGTAAAGCATCTAAGTGCTCCGACCCACCTGAACCCCACCCATGAATACGGGGTTACCTTTGAGAGGGGCACTGCCATTGATTTTGGGGACAGGCGGCATATTTACATTTCAGGGACCGCAAGCATAGACAACAAAGGCTGCGTCGTGCATAAGGGTGATGTTTACAGGCAGGCGCAAAGAACCTTTGAAAATATAAGGGCCCTGCTGGAGGATGCAGATGCATACCCTTCTGACATCGCCCAGATCATTGTTTATCTAAGGGATGTCAATGATACCGGCACCGTTGAAAAGTACTTTAATGAACACTATACCCAGATACCCAGAGTCATGGTCCTGGCCCCTGTATGCCGGCCCGGATGGCTCATTGAAATTGAATGTGTGGCCATAAAAGACATTTCAAGACCCGAATATTGCGACTTTTAATATATGAGGCAAGTCATGCTTGAAACAATGAGACATTCTCCTGTAACACTGCCTGCCCCGGGATGGGAATTAAAACCTGTCCGGAAAAGTTCAATGAGCAAAAGCTTTAGCAGGGATAGCTGGAAAAAAGATAGCTGGAAAAAATATGCAATCAGGCAGCAGCCTGAATGGCCGGACCTGTCAACGGTGGAAAATGTACAAAGGGAGCTGGCCTTGCTTCCCCCCCTTGTAAGTCCCTGTGACATACGGGCATTGAAAAGAGAACTTGCCCTGGCAGTTGAGGGAAAGGCCTTTGTCCTTCAAGGGGGGGATTGTTCTGAAAATTTCATTGAAAATACCCCTGAAAAGATTAATAAATTGTGTAAAACCCTTGCCCAGATGGCATTTCACCTCAACATTTCATGGGGCAAACCCATAATAAAAGTAGGAAGACTGGCCGGGCAGTTTGCCAAACCAAGGTCGTCGGGGACCGAAAAAATCAATGGAAAAATTTATCCCTCCTACAGGGGGGATATTGTCAATGATGCTGCCTTGAGCTTTAAGGCAAGAAAACCGGATCCCCGGCGTATTTTAAAAGGGTATGCCATGGCCCAAAAGACCCTTGAGTACATGAAAACAATAGAAAAATCAGATGCTTTATCAAAGGTTCACACCTCCCATGAGGCCCTGTTGCTTCCCTATGAACAGGGTCTGCTCAGGCAGGACCATTCAGGGGGCAGCTGGTATGATTGTTCAGGTCATATGCTGTGGATCGGTGAGAGGACAAGACAGCCAGACTCTGCCCATGTCGAGCTTTTGCGCGGGGTGTCAAATCCAATAGGAATTAAGGTAGGGCCGGAACACAACATCCGCGAAATAAGTGAGCTGTGCAAAATTCTCAATCCCTGTAACCAGGCTGGCAGGCTCTCCCTGATCACAAGATTCGGTAAAAAGAAAATAGGGGACTGTTTCCCCCCCCTTGTTCGGGAGATAACGGCTCGGGGCCACAGGGTCCTATGGATCATTGATCCCATGCACGGCAATACCATTACTTCAAAATCGGGGTATAAAACAAGAAAATACGAGGATATTGTTTCTGAAATTCAAAGCTTTTTCAGGATACACAGGCAGGAGAAGACCGTTGCAGGCGGCATCCACCTTGAAATGACAGGGGCCTATGTAACAGAGTGCCTCGGGGGAATTTGCAATATCCGTGATCAGGATTTGAAAGAAAAGTATCTGACCAGCTGTGATCCCAGGCTCAATGGAAAACAGAGTATTCAAATCGCTAGGGATGTTGCCGGAATGGCGTAAACTGGAATTTTAAAGTTCGGATGGGCGACGATGATTAGATGTGCATAACTTAGTTGTTGACTTATGATTTTTTTCCATTTATATAAATCTAACGGAATAGAAAACTACTACTGTTGACCCTTACTTCTCCCCAGGCGTCAGCGGCAGGCCGCTGTGTCTTGCAGCATTTTTATTCCAGAAAAAGGGCGGCACACCCGTACCAGGGGTGCTGCCCTTTTTTTATCTTTAACCTGTATTTTGAAAACAAAACAGGAGTAGAGCAGGCCATGAAAACAGAAGATAAGACAAAAAAACATACCCTGATCGGCATCCTGATCATTGCAGGAATCATTGTGGCGGCTCTGTCTGTCATGGAGCCCAGGGTGCAGTCCATTGCATCTTTCTGCAGTGGATGGGGGGATGGGTGCAGGAACACCATCAGCTACCGGGTGCTGGGCATATCCCTGTCCCTGTGGGGATTGGGATATTACGGGATCCTGGCCCTGGTCTATCTATTCCGGCCCCCGGGGCCCTGGCTGTTTTACGGAATCATGGCCGGGTGCGGGGTGGAAGTCGCCCTGGTGGGCATCATGGTTGAAATGAAATTTTTCTGCGTCCTGTGCGCCAGCAATGCCGCTGTCATGGTCCTGCTTTTTTTGAGCGGGTGTGATCGGCAGCGCATCCCAAATATGCTGGCCGCAGGCCTATTGTTCCTGGTGATTTTTCAGCACCTGGTGGATTCTTCAGGGGCCGGCAGCAAGATCCTCTCCCCGGGATCCGGGGACCCTTTGGTGCTTGCAAGGGTAGGGGATCGGGAGATCACCCGTGAAGAGGTGGAACGCCCTTTGACCACCCAGTTGTACAAAATCAGCCAGGCTGTTTATAAAGTGAAAAACAGATCCCTGGAACATAAAATCAATAATATCCTCCTTGGGCAGGAGGCTGGTAAAAAGGGCATCGCCGTTGGGGAGCTCAAAGCTTTTATTGTCCGGGATATTCCCCCTGTGTCCCGTGATGATGTGGATTATTTTTTCAACAGCGGTCTTGCCAGGCGTTGGGGACTGGGGAAAAAAGCGGATCCAGGCTTCAGGAAAAAAGCGGCTGCCCATATTATGGACCGGCGAAAGGCCCGGAAAATAGATGAATTCTGTCAAACCCTGCGATCAGCCTATCCCGTTGATGTCTTCCTGGAAAAACCGACCCTGCCCCTGACCCGGGTCGTCGTGGAGGGAAGCCCTTCTACAGGCCCGGCAGATGCAGTGGTTACCGTGGTTGAATTTTCAGATTACTTGTGCCCTTCCTGCCGCAGGGGCCATGACACCGTAAGGAGGATCCGGGAAAAGTACCAGGGAAAGATCCAATGGGTGTTTAAAGACCATCCCCTGGACATCCATCCGGGTGCCGAAACCCTGGCCCTGGCCGCCCGGTGTGCCAATGAACAGGGACGATTCTGGGAATACCAGGACCTGCTTTTTTCAGGCGAAGATCCACCTACCCCAAAAAAAGCAGTTGAATACGCAAGGGAGCTTGGTCTGTATCTGCCGCAATTTGGCGACTGTCTTTCAAATCCTGAAGCAAAGGCCAGGCTGATAAGGGAGGTGTCCCGGGATCGTGGGGCCGGGATCAGTGCCACTCCCACCCTACTTATCAACGGGCGGCTGCGGACCGGTGTGCCCTCTTTTGAAAAGTTGAGTCAGATGATAGACCAGGCCCTGGATGAGGCAGATTTATCCGATACCGGCGATTTCTTTTAGGGATTCTCGATCCAGGATCTCCACCTCTCCTTTTTCCAGCCGGATACAGTTTTTCTCCTGGAGGGAGGACAGGGCCCTGGAAAAGGTCTCACGGGCCAGGCAGATTTCATTGGCCGTATGTTCCAAGGGGCGGATATTGGCCTTGCGGCACTGCCCTTTGGTGCGGCAGCAGTACCCCATGTCCCTTTGGTCGCATTGGTGCAGCAGGTATCCAGCCACCCTGGATACGGCCTGGGGTTTTCTGCACAGGCAGTGAAGTCGGCAGGAGTCCTCAATATAGCAGGAGAGCACAGAGGCCGCCTTTATGGCCAGGGCGGCATCACTGGAGATCAGGGCAAAAAACCTGGCGGAAGGCCAGGCAAAATAGGTGGCTTTCCGGATCACTTCACAGGTGTAGGTATACACCTTTTCCCGGGTGAGAACCGAATGAAGGGAGACATGGGCGCCCGGGGATAAAATCCGGCGCAGGCAGATCTCTCCGGCCTCTGTGGTATAATATTCCTTAAGTTTGCCTGATATCAGAAAGTAGACCCCATCGATATCATCCCCGGCCATAAAAAGCAGCCCTCCCTTTTTTAGAGTTTTTACCGTGCCCATCTTGAGCAGTTCATCCTGAAGTTCCGGGGTTAGTCCTTTAATCATGGGTGAATTCAGGAGGAAATCATATTCCAGAGAAGGGATGTTTAATTTTTTTTTGGATTTGGTGTAGATCATTATTCAGCGAGCAGCCTGTTTTATTAGGTTGATATTGCAGGGCGGGCAGATGTCCGACCCTATTTCGTCTTGAAAATCAAGTTAGGTTAAACTAAATAATTAGTCAATAGCTAATTTTCTTTAAATCAACCATCTTTTTTTAGTAATTGTGACTATGATCACAAAAACTTATTTGCAGAGTGGTGTATAACATATTCCGTAACAAGGCAAGTAACCCGACAAAACACCAAAAACGGCCATGGTGATATTCATGGCCTAAAAAAGAGATGATAACTTTATTATGAGTGCAACAACCAACGACCAGGTTTTAGAACAGTTCAACCGCCTATACAGGGAAGTTTTTGCCCATGAAGGTCACGGCACCATCATGGTGGAAATGAAAATCCTCCACCGGGGCCAGAAAGAAGTTATCATCGACTGCGGCAAGCAGTACAGGTTTGTGGTGGATTTTGCCAACAAAGGTTAAAGCGGCC
>JAFLJU010000065.1 GCA_022712835.1 Desulfobacteraceae bacterium | reverse complement strand
ATCGAATAACATCATTGAGTCCGGGACAGAGCCCGCCACAGGTGGTGATGGCACATTTGAGTTTGCTGGGATCAAAATAAATTTTTTCCCGAGGACCTGTCTGCTCAAAGCTGGGCAGGGGCTGATTTTTCCCCAGAAATCCTTCAATCGCTTCTACCTGAACATCAACCGTAATCCTATCATCATCTGAAATAAACCGGGTACCGCTTTCGCCTGGAATACCATGACTTTTCAAGGGAGAGGTGATTTTTGTTTCCCCGAGAACAGCGATTTTGGTACCGAAATCATCGGTTGTCATTGACTGCCTCCATTAAATTTAAAGGATCCTTTGCCCAGAATATCATGTAAATGTAAAATCCCTTCCAGAAAATTTTCCTTCCCAACAATGGGCAACACCGTTATCTCATACTTTTCCATCAAATTCAGCGCTTCATATAAAAAAGCATCGATACTCAGACTATGGGGGGTTCCGGTCATGATCTCATCAACGTTAACCTGACCTAGGCCCAAGGTTCCCACCGCAACACAATGCCGGATATCCCCGTCGGTAATAATTCCCATGAGCTGGCGTGCTTGATTCAGGACAATCACAGCGCCCAATCTAAATTTGTCCATTTCTTCAATAGCCGTGGCCATGGTGCTACCCATTAAGATACAGGGAACATCCGTTGCCGAAAACATAATTTCACCCACTTTACAGGCCAATCGTTGACCAAGAGCACCGCCTGGATGGGATTTCATAAAATCACTTTTATCGAATTTTTTTTCATGGATAAGCGCCACTGCCAAGGCATCTCCCATGGCCAACTGGGCCGTAGTACTGGAGGTGGGGGCCATGTTAAGGGGGCAGGCCTCCTTTTCCACTCCGGTATCAATGACCAGGTCACAAACCTGTGCCATGGTGGAGGACAGCCCTCCTGTAAACCCGGCCAGGCGACAACCCACCTCCTTGATAACCGGAAGCAGTTGGTTCAATTCAGAGGTTTCTCCAGAATTGGAAATGGCAATCACAACATCATCCCGGCTGACCATGCCAAGATCTCCATGGACCGCTTCCACCGGATGAAGAAACAAGGCATTGGTGCCGGTACTGCTAAGAGTTGCCGCAATTTTTCTGCCAATGAGCCCTGATTTTCCAATTCCGGTGATGATAACCCGTCCCCGGGAGGTGCAAATATCTTTTACCAATTGTTCAAAGGAGATATCAATTTTGTCGATAAGATTCAAAATGCTGTCGGCTTCTATTTTTAAAACTTTTTTAGCGTTATCTATGATCATAATTTGATGATTCTTTATTTTAGTGTTTCGTTATTATTGAGATCGATTTTTATGTTAAAGCTGCTTTAATAGGAGGATATTTCAGATTTTGTTCACTCTTTTGATGTTATACTCCAGTCAAGCGGTTTTTCCCATAGAAAATTTATTTCTAAGATATTTTTAACAAAACAAGTTGAAAAAAACTTATCCTGTCATGTGTTTTTTTGTCAGCACCCATTTAAAAAAAAATAAGTTATCTTTTTCTTCCGGTACTTTTTGGAGGAGCTATAATAAAACAGTATTTGACACAATCATTATCATATGATACTTGTTCAAGGTTTATAGCCCTTGAATTCAAGGAAAAATATTCAAGAAAAAATGATAAATACGATATCAAGGAAACGCTTTGATATCTTTGATTTTATAAATTTACAAATAACAGGATTTTTTATTATGATTTGTACTACAGTAAGAGAAGGTGAGGATTGTGTATTGATGACTGCCAAGGGTTGCGGTTATAATGAAGGCCATTGCCTTGCGATCGTAGATGAATGCCAAGGATGCCAGAGAATGTCTGAGTATAAGACAGGAAATTACTGTACCGCAGCACCGGATCCATCAATCAAGTGGAAAAACGGAAATTGCAATCTTGCAACCCATGTAAAAGCCGCTGCCGCTGCCAAGAAACAGAAGATCAACCCAATCAAGGCATCCAAGAGAAGATAATTTTATATTAGATTGTCGTTTATATAAACTCTGTGGTTTTGCTGATGTAAAGCTGCAGAGTTTTTGTTTTTTTACGGATATGCTTTCGTTTTGGCTGTTTCACCATTTTTTTGATATCAGATAATTATCCTAAGAGAAAAGAATAAATCATGAACCACCTTGCAGATGAACTCAATAAGACGATTATAGAATCAAATCCCCATATCTATGACATGCTGTCAGATATGGGAAAAGCATTGTATTTTCCGAAGGGAATTTTAAGCCAGAGTGCTGAGGCCAAGGTAAAAGCCGATAAAATCAATGCAACCATCGGTATTGCCAAAGAAGGAAACTCTGTTTTAAGCCTGTCTTCCATTACAAAATACATAAAAGGGATTGAACCGGATGAGTATCTGCCCTATGCACCGTCCTTTGGAATTTCGGCCCTGAGGGAAAAATGGAAAAAAAACTTATACACGAAAAACCCTTCTCTTGTGGGCCAACCCATCAGTCTTCCGGTTGTTACCTCGGGCATCACCCACGGGGTCAGTGTCTTATCCGATGTTTGGGTGGACAAGGGGGATGTCATTGTATTGCCCGACATGATGTGGGGCAATTACAATATGACTTTTTGTGTCCGCAATAGTGCTAAAATCGTTCATTACAAAGCCTATGATGACGCATTAACAAAATTTAACATCGATTCCTTTGAATCGGTTATTCGTCAGCAGGCGGCAGAAAATGATAAAATTATTACCGTATTAAATTTCCCCCATAATCCCAGCGGCTACACCTTGAGCAAATCAGAGGCCCAACGGGTGGCCCAGATTCTCATTGATATTGCCCAAAAGGGGACCAATGTTGTGGCTGCCTGTGATGACGCCTATTTCGGCCTTTTCTTTGAAGAAGAAACCAGTAAAGAATCCCTGTTTGCTAAAATTGCCGGTAAAGATAAACGGCTTTTGGCCATAAAACTGGATGGTGCAACCAAAGAAGATTATGTCTGGGGATTTCGGATTGGCTTTGTTACCTATGGGATTGCCGGTAAGAAGATTGAACCGGTACTTGAGGCATTGGAAAAAAAGACCGCTGGATGTATCCGGGGTAATATCTCCAACTCTTCCCACCTGGGCCAGACCATTTTGCTCAAGTCCATGTGTGATGACAACTATGATGCCTTAAAACTGGAAAAGTTTGATCTGTTGAAACGTCGGGCCATGAAAATGAAGCAGGTTTTAAAAGATCCGAAATATGCCGATGGGTTTGAAGTGTATCCATTCAATTCAGGCTATTTCATGTGTATCCGTCTAAAAGATGTCAATGCAGAACAATTGCGACTCCATTTGCTGGACAACTATGGCACAGGGCTTATTTCCATTGGTGAAAAAAATATCCGGGTGGCCTTTTCATGCCTGGAAGAAAAAGATGTTCAAATCCTGTTTGATATCATTCTAAGCGGTATTAACGACCTCCGAAAAGGTTAAACATGACCATGGGTAAGCGTGCAAAGGCAACCGAGATTGCGGTTGCAGGAAAATGGCTTTTTTATTTTGTCCTCATAGGAATCATCGCCGGGTGCGGTGCCATTCTCTTCCATTATTTGTGCGGCCTTGGCATGCATTATTTTCTGGATTTAATGGCAGGATATCGACCCAGTGCCCCTGCCGGC
>JAFLJU010000502.1 GCA_022712835.1 Desulfobacteraceae bacterium | reverse complement strand
TGATAGACAGGATCCTCCCTGGGTTATTTGCGCCCATATATCCCCCCCCCCCCGAAATTCACCCATTAAGAATTCTGTACTCTCCAATGATTGAAATAAAGAAAATGGACCCGGGAAAACTGTTTGAAATATTAAAAGCTTTAAAATCTATTTTGAAAAAAGAGAACGGGTAGTCTTAAAGCTTTTCTTTAGAGGAAAACTCTTGAATCAACTCAAGCCCTATTTTATTTTAATGAAGGTTCTCCCGAATCCAGATAATCCAAAAGGTAAAGATATTTCCGGAGCCAACGCTCACCTCTGGGTTTTTGAAAATTCAGGTAATGAAGCAGAAAAGAAAGCTACCCGATATCTGAACCAATTTGGCTGGAACATAGAAGAGGGTGTTTATACACAAAAAATACTATCTCTTGACAATACTATCGCGCGATGTATAATTAATTCATGATTAAGTCTTTCAAATGCAAAGAAACACAAAAAGTATTTACCAGGACTTTTTCAAAAAAATGGACAAAGGATGTACAAACCATAGCATTCCGAAAACTAAGAATGCTTAAAAATTCGCAAGGATTAAACGATTTAAGAATCCCCCCTTCCAACCGGTTGGAAAAACTAAAAGGGGATAGAAAAGGGCAGTACAGCATCAGGATTAATGATAAATGGCGTATTTGTTTCTCTTGGCAACACCCTGACGCCCATGATGTAGAAATAGTGGACTACCATTAGAAGGAGAACCCTAATGAACGATAAAATACCCCCTGTCCACCCAGGAGAAATCCTTTTGGAAGAATTCATAAAACCTTTAGGGATTAGCCAGTACAAACTCGCAAAAGAGATTGGTGTATCTCAGATGAAAATAAGTGCCATTGTTAATAAAAAAAGAAGCGTGACAACAGATACGGCCCTCCGGCTTTCAAAATATTTTGGGACTTCTGTTGAGTTTTGGACCGGTCTCCAGAGTGATTACGATGTGGAAATAGCAATGGACAACAAAGAATTGTCCGACAGCCTCGATAGGATACAGCCGTTGTTAAGGAATAGGCTCCCTGCTTGATTAGGGTATCTATATGGATTATTTAACCTGTTATTAGTTTCCATCTCATTTTTCGGATTTAAAAAAAAATTCAATGAGATATAGACAAATTATTTTAAATCTTTCTTTATGGGTTTTTAGGATGATTAAGCCCTTGATACTTTTCCCCAAAAACGATAGAAACATATAAATAACAAAAGGATGAAAAATATAGAGCTAATACTTAAATTTTAGTTACCAGAGTAAGCCAGAAAAACAAAAACAAGTGCTTATACCTGCACAAAGGTGTTCTGGACGCTGGAGTCGGAGGTTCAAACCCTCTCATCCCGACCACTTTTCTTAAGTTATCCGGTATAAACAAAAAACACTTTGGATCGCCAAAAATCCAGCACAACTTGAATTTAAGGAATGGGTTATGGATACCTATTTTGCACCGGCAAAAAGAACTGAGAAACGAAAATTTCAAAATCAAATTGACGACATCAGCAAGAATCCCATCATGGATGCTCTGATGAAAACGGCTGCTGGCCTTTTAGTTGTATTGAATGAAGACCGCCAGATTGTCGGCCTGAACCATTCCTTTATAAAATCACTTGGGATTAAAGATGCACAAGAGGCCCTGGGGCTTCGCCTTGGTGAGAGCCTGGGATGCGTCCACGCATTTAAAGAGCCTGGCGGTTGTGGCACCACCGAGTATTGCGGATCCTGTGGAGCCGCCATCGCCATGATGGCAGCCATCCAGGATGACCGAACGAATGAACAAACCTGTGCCCTGATATCGGATAAAGACGGAACCGTCTCAGACATCTGTCTTAAAGTGAAAGCCGAACCCATTCGAATTGACGGCAACCGGTGGATCATTGTCTATGCACAGGATATTACCCAGCAGCAATTCTGGATCAATCTGGACCATGTTTTTTTCCATGACATCAATAATACCCTGACAGCCGTTTATGGGAACGTGCAATTGCTTGAGATGAACCATCCGGAAAATGAAGAAATCGAACCCATCAGAAAAGGGATTGAACGACTGATCAATGAAGTGGCCATCCAGCGAAATTTTTCCCAGCACAAGGATGCCACCTATACACCTGTCAAAACAATCGTATCACTTGATGAAGTCAAAAAGGAATTGGGCTTGATCATTGGTGGTCATCGTGCGTCTTCCCAAAAAAGCATCCTTGAAGACTGGCCCGAAGAAGAGGTGATACTGGAAACAGATGTCCTTTTATTATCCAGGATTCTTACGAATATGGTCATCAATGCATTGGAAGCCACCCAGAAAGGCG
Organism: Desulfobacteraceae bacterium; assembly: GCA_022712835.1. The sequence continues at coordinate 321 of JAFLJU010000502.1, read as the reverse complement.
GGACAATCAAAACAACCGTCACAGCTACCAAACAAAAGATATCCTGGGAAGTCTGGAACAATACCTGTATCCCCGATCCCATACAAAAACGAATTTTCCAGCGTCATTTCAGTTCAAAATCGGGAAACAGCAGGGGATTTGGAACCTATTCCATGAAATTATTCGGAGAAACCTATCTTAGGGGAAAAATATCTTTCATCTCCACATTGGAACAAGGGACCATTTTTACATATTGCCTTCCCGCCCTCCTCCTTTAAAGGTACGCCAGTCTTTAGAAACAAAACCCATTAAAAAACTTGACAAATCCCCCGTTTATATAGA
>JAFLJU010000064.1 GCA_022712835.1 Desulfobacteraceae bacterium | reverse complement strand
CTCAAAGTGTTGCCTGCTCTTCCTAAATCAGAGCTTCACAGTGAGACGTCCATGTCAAAGATAAATGAGAAGCAATATATGGAAGCCATGAAACGCTTATTGAGCAGTAGAAAGCTTGCCATGATGGTTATCCAAGAAATGGGCCTCCATAAAAAAAAATCCGGATTTCTTCAGTTTTATAATTTCAGCCAGACAGATTCCATGGATGATTCTGCAATATCGATTTCAGAAGAAGACCAAATAAAATCCATTGTTGATATCTTCATGAGCGGGTTGTCCGTCAGCATTGAGAAAGGTGGTTTAACAGGCGTTATTAATCTGTCCTATTCACATGAATCATCAAAGACAACAGCAGATATCTTGTCCTGCATGATCGATCAATTCTGGCAGATCATGTACGAAAGACCTGAAGTCGCTTTTTCCAAAGAAAGAAGTCATATGAAAGAGATGATAGACGATTCACTGATAAAACTCAATGGTGCCTATACTGCATTAAACGCCTTTCTTTCAAAAAATGATATTTTCTTTCTTGAAAATGTTGATGTCATGACTAAAAAAGACATTGAAATCACATCAAGTCAATTATTGGAACTCAGTACAAAATCAGAACACGCCAAAATAAAAAGAATACAGGCCCAGGCTTTATGGAGTCTGGCAACTGGCGATTCTGAGGGGATTGAACAAATAACAAATAGTAATCTTATCGCTGTTTTAAAAGAAAAACTGGCTCTGGCAGAAGCAGAACTTGCACGCTTAAGCGTATTGTACGCACCAAAACAAAGCGATCGTATGGCACTTGCCTCAAAAGTTGCAAGTCTGAGACAGAGCATAATAAATGAACGAAATAATATTTTAGAAACAATTCGTCACACGTTTAACACGGCATCATTAGAGGAAAAGAACCTTGTTGCTGAAGTTGAAAAAATGAAAAACTACGTTATCAGAAAAAAGGCCTTAAAAGGCGAATATGATGCTATAGAGGCTGAGATAGAAATCAATAGAAAAGTATATCAATCGGTACTCCAACAATACGAAGCCTTGAAAATTGAAACACTTTTCCCGTTTACCTTAAACATGATTGATCCTCCATTGATTCCCCACAAACCGATAAAGCCCCAGAAAGGTGTCAGAATTCTGCTTGGTTTTGCTCTAGGGTTAATTTTTGGCGGCTCAATCGCTTTATTGATTGAGTTTACAAATCCCGGTCTTCGTGCGCCGGTTGAAGCAGAAAGAAGAACCGGCCTGCCAATGCTGGGCGTTGTCCCCGGGTTAAAAGAAAGGAAACAGCTGATCACCTTTAGCGAATTTGAACAATACAGGCACCTGGAAGGATGGCCGGAATTTAACCAGGCCTTTAATGATTCTGTTGGTATCCTCCTTTCAATGCCGAAAGTGAGCGTCAGTATAACGTCTCCCAAACCCGGAGAAAAAAAGGCCTTGGTCGCATTAGGAATCTGTCGGCAGTTGGTGGCAGCAGGCAAGAAAGTTGTACTGATTGATGCAGACTTTTCTTATAGCAGGTTAGAAAAAATATTTGATCTTGGAAATGAACCAGGACTCCTTGATATCCTTGAAAAAATGAATCAAAATCCTGATTATCGTCCTTCCATTGATCATCTAAGAACGATTGTTGAATCAGCCGGGGATGGCAAACTTTATGCTCTGAAAATCGGAGACACTCAGCAAAAGAACTCGCCATTAGGATTGATTGAAACCCGTTCATTTGTTGAACTTTTAGATCAATATAAAAAAGAGGCTGACTATGTAATTATCATAACACCGCCGCTGCTAAAAGAGGTTGCAACCTATATCATCAACAAGGCAACCGACTCAGCCATACTGGTTTTACGAGAGAGACAATCAAAGATCAAAGATGCGGTTCGTGCAACCGAGGTGATGCTCAGGGTTGGGATTTCAATCCTGGGACTTATGGTCACCGAGTCTGACAACTATAGCAAATGAGATGGCATAATGAATTTTAAATTTTTGATTAAAACAATATAGCAGTATGGATGTTTAAAGGTTCCTGACCCCTGGGCCTATTTCATTTCACTTGTTTTGGACCTGCCCATCTAAAAAACCACTTTCCTTTTTAATTAAAAGATGTTAGAATTACAGGATTATTAACCACAGGTACAGCCCCTGTGGTTTTTTTATTTAATATGAAGGAAATAATAATAAATGATTACCGCAAACAACATCACCCTGGCCTATGGCAAACGGGTATTGTTCAAAGATGTTAATATAAAATTTGCCCCGGGCAATTGTTACGGACTCATTGGTGCCAATGGTGCCGGTAAATCCACCTTTTTAAAAATTCTTGCCAAGGATATCGAGGCCGACTCAGGCATGGTCTCCGTTGGACCACGGGAACGAATCGCCGTATTAAGACAGGACCACTTTGCCTTTGATGAGTATACGGTTTTAAACACGGTAATCATGGGTCATAAATCCCTTTACAAACTCATGGCAGAAAGGGATGCCCTCTATGCCAAACCCGATTTCAGCGAAGCAGACGGCATCAAATCCGGCGAGCTTGAACTCGAATTTGCAGAGATGAATGGGTATGAGGCAGAGCCAGAAGCTGCCATTCTCTTAAATCACCTGGGAATCGCCGAAGAGTTGCACAGCAAAAAGATGAAAGAGCTTGAAGGTGGAGAAAAAGTTCGGGTGCTTCTTGCCCAGGCCCTTTTCGGGAACCCGGACGTGCTGCTTCTAGATGAGCCCACCAACAACCTGGACATCAAATCCATTGCCTGGCTTGAGGAGTTTCTCTATCGATTCAAGAATACGGTCATCGTGGTATCCCATGATCGTCATTTCATGAACCAGGTGTGCACCCACATTGCCGACATTGATTTTGGACAAATCTCGGTATATGTAGGGAACTATGATTTCTGGTACCAGGCCTCTGAACTGAACCTGAGACAAAAACAAAATGAGAACAAGAAGGTTAAGGACCGGGCCGATGATTTAAAGGCATTTATCCAAAGATTTAGTTCAAATGCTTCCAAATCCAAACAAGCCACCTCCCGGAAAAAACTTTTGGAAAAACTCACCATTGAAGACATGCCTGTTTCCACAAGAAAATATCCCTATATCAATTTTCAACCGGAACGCTCCTGCGGCAATGTGATCCTTGAAGTTGAAGGACTCACCAAAACCATTGACGGTGAAAAGGTATTAAACAATGTCAGTTTTGTGGTGAACGGCAATGATAAAATCGTCTTTATGAGCGATAACAACATTGCAAAAACCACCCTCTTCCAAATTCTTTCCGGAGAGATGGAACCCGATGCAGGCACCTTCAAATGGGGGGTCACCATTTCCCACTCCTATTTTCCCAAGGAACACAGCAGCTATTTTAAGGGAGATAAAAACCTCGTCGACTGGCTCATGCAATTTGCTCCCCCCAAAGAGGGAGAAAATTTTGCCCGGACCTTTTTGGGACGGATGCTTTTTACCGGAGAAGATGCCACCAAAAAAATCGGTATTCTATCGGGTGGGGAAAAAGTGCGGTGTATGCTTTCCCGGATGATGCTTGCCAATTCCAATGTGCTGATAATGGATGAACCCACTAACCACCTTGATCTGGAATCCATCACAGCCTTAAATAACAGCCTGCTCAAATTCAATGAGGTGGTTCTTTTCACCTCCCACGACCATCAGTTTGTCAATAGCCTGGTAAACAGGATCATTGAGATTACCCCCGGCGGGGTGATCGATCGTCTCATGACCTTTGACGAATATATTGATAGCAAGGAAGTGGCCGAAACCCGGGAAGGCTTGACCCCGAAAGCCGCTTAAAAAAGCTAAATTACCATGAAGGGTATGAAGTTTTCTTCTTCATGTCCTTCATGGTAAAAAATCCCCTCTTTTTTAGATACGCCTAGGACCGCAAATTTTACCACGGATTTCAATAGTGGGGCGGTTTTTCATTTGCCGGTGCATCAATTCTTGAACTAAACTCTGAAAATTCTTTGCCCTGTTTTGCCAGGACATCACAGATGGCGCTTAGCCGCTGAATCTCATTTTGCTGCTCACAAACCACCTCATTCAATTCTTTGATGGTCTCTTCCTGAAATGCAATCTTCATTTCAATTTTTATCAAACGTTCTTCCATTTTGTTATTTTCCCTCCAGCACCATTGGAATAATTTTTGTGGGTGTTAACATTTTTAAAAACTTTAGAAATATCAAGGTTTTACTCCAAGCCAGATGGTATGGGTACTGCCCTTCCCGGATTTCCGGGCCCTGACACTAACCATTTGGGTTTTAAACCCGGCAAACTTCAAGCGCCGGGTGAAGGCCTCGTCAACGCCCGAAGACCAGACAGCCAGTACACCGCCCGGTTTTAAACCCCCAAAACAAGCCTTTAAGCCAGGTTTTCCGTAAAGGCGATCGTTTTCCTTGCGGGTAAGCCCGGCAGGCCCGTTGTCTACATCAAGAAGGATGGCATCCCAGACCGATTTTTTTTTGTTGATGGTGATGACCACATCCTCTTGTACCACCCTTGTCCTGGGATCATCCAAGGGATTGCCCGCCAGATGCCCCAGGTGTTTTTCGTTCCATTCGATCACGGCCGGGATCAATTCTGCCACAATGATCTTGGCATCGGGACCCGATTGCGCCAGGGCAGCTGCCAGGGTATAGCCCATCCCCAAGCCGCCAACAAGCACCTGCCAATCAAATTTTCGTTCAAGCTCAGCCAGGGCAAGCTCCGCCAGGGCATCTTCAGAACCATGGATACGGCTGTTCATCAATTCAGTCCCGGCGGTCCGGATGGAATATTCCTTATCACGAACCAGCAGGATCACCTCTCCTTGGTTACCGGGGACCTGTACCCGTTCGATCTCTTTCCAGGGAATCAAATGGATCTCCTTTTAATTAAATGTTCAATTTTTTAGATTTCAATGCATAGGCTAGGATGATTCCCACGCCAAAGGCCACGGCCAGATTCGATGCCAGGGTTATGCCCAGCATAATCATGCCCACAAACAAATCTTTTCTCTCTTTCATATCGATAATCGTAAGGGCCAGATGGCTACCGGCAAATATCAGGAGTACGCCCAACACTGAAAAAGGAATCAAATACACAATGGCAAGAGAGTGTACCCCGAAAAAAACCGCCAATCCCACAAACATAAAACCGATCATGAGATTGGACCCGGCAGTCCTAGCACCGAACCGATAATGGGCTGCCAGCCCACCTGCCCCGTGACACAGGGGCATCCCCCCCACCAGAAAACATACGATATTCGCAAGTCCCATACTGAAACACAACGCTTTGTAAGTCACCCGTTCTGATGCCTTGTCAAAATATTGCCGGGACAAATCGGCATTTGCAATAACCGCATTTCCCAATGTCATGGGCAGTTGGGGAAGAACCAGAATCAGAAGTGCAAAGGAAAAATCGTCTGCCGTTGGCAACCCAAAGGGCAAAAATTCGGGCAGATAAAACCCCGGCGTCAGCTTGGAAAACCCTTCATGGGTCCCCCAGATCGAGCCGAATCCAATACCGAAAAGGATCACCAAAAGTCCTGCAGGCAATTTTTTATTATCCAGAAAAAAAAGGGTCATCACCCCCCAGATAATTCCCAGGAATATCCCAATGGGCATGGGCCCAATGCTCTGGAAAATCAAATGGGGTTCAGCAACTTCTTGGAGAAGCTGAAATGTGGAGGACCCCACCACAAATTTAACCCCCTGGGCCATGAACAAAGCCCCGGTTGACATCTGAACACCTCTGACCACAGATTTTGGGATATATTTGCCCAGAAGGGTGATGGCACCGGTTCCGCCGATGACCAAAAGAAACAGCCCCACCAAAAGTCCCGAAGCCGCAATCTGGGACGCAC
>JAFLJU010000362.1 GCA_022712835.1 Desulfobacteraceae bacterium | reverse complement strand
ACCCATTGAACGATTTGGTGAACTCAACTCCATGATGAGCTGGGCCGAAGAGGCTGCTCGCCAGGAAGGCATTTCCCGGGAGGAAGCGGATCTTTGGGCCTTGAGGAGCCACAAAAAGGCTATTGCTGCAATGGAGCAGGGCTTATTTGATGAAGAAATTGTTGCGGTTCCCACGCCTGGGAAGAAAAAACCGGACTTGGTATTCAGCAAAGACGAAACCCCCCGCCAGGATATTTCCCTCGAACGGCTGGCAGCCCTTCCCGTGGTTTACGAAGATGGCATCTGCACAGCAGGTAATTCATCTACGGAAAATGATGGTGCCGGTGCTGTGGTGATAATGTCCGAGAGCAAAGTAAGTGAGCTGAATGCAACAGCCATGGCTCAAATTTTGTCCTTTGGTGTTGCCGCATCCGATCCTCGTCTGACCTATCCCGCCGTACCTGCAGCCGTTGATAAGGCCCTTGCCAGGGCAGGGCTCACACTTGCCGATATGGATTTGATCGAGATCCAGGAAGCATTTGCCGCTCAGGTCCTGGCTGATACAAAGTTGATGAAATTGAGCGCTGCTGATGTTGAACTCAAGGTAAATGTCAATGGGTCAGGCATTTCGCTAGGGCATCCCATTGCCGCAACCGGCACCATGCGCCTGGTAACACTGATTCATGAGATGAAAAGACGCAATGCACGCTATGGCCTTGTTGCCATCTGCGGCGGCGGTGGTCATGGAATTGCCGTGGTTGTTAAACGCTGAACCAAAATTCTGCACTATTTCTGCTCAACTTATTTCAGCGGCCCTTAAAAGTAGTTACGTTTACTGGTATTCCCAGGACTTGGTCGAGATAAATTAATAGGATCCCCATATCTGGTATTTGTTTTTTAAGATTGCTTAGTTGCATTAGAACCTAATTTCAGTTAATTTGACTATGATTTAATTCTTATGTTTCATATCGGCCGAACACTATTTTTGGGGAGAGTAAAGTTGAGAGCAATCAATTGTTTTTTTCACGCAGTATATCAATGGGTGTTAATTCTTATTTTTATCCTTGTCCTTATGCCCCCCTGTCACGCAAAAGAGGGGGTTTATATCCCGGAACTGCTGGCTCCCTGGGTTGACTGGGTACTTCATGAAAACAAAGAACAAGTGGAATGTGTTCCCCAGTATAACAATAGTGATAGGGTTCTATGTGTCTGGCCCTCGGAGTTGACCCTGGCTTTAAATGACCAGGGGGGTCAATTCTCCCAGTCCGTTCTTGTGCATGGCAAAAGCTGGGTGGCTCTGCCGGGTAATGGACGCCAGTGGCCGAGCAAGGTTCAAGTTGACGGAAAGGCGTGGGTTATTGTTTCAAAGAATCAGCAGCCGGGAATTGAGCTTGCTCCAGGAACCCATCGGGTAACCGGGAGTTTTACCTGGTCCAGACTGCCCGAAAATCTTCATATTCCTTTGGAATCAGGTCTTGTGTCATTGACTGTCAATGATGGGAAAATCCAATTTCCCAATCTTGATTCCTCCGGCCGACTATGGCTCAAACGGGTTCAGGCAGAAGAAAAGATTGAAAACCGGCTGAAAATTCAACCTTTCAGGCTGATAAATGATACCATCCCCAGTGAAGTTTTGCTCTATTTCACCCTTGATGTGGCAGGTGTTGCTCGGGAAATTACCCTGGGGCCTCTATATGCACAGGAAAACTTTACCCCTCTTTCATTAAAAAGTCCTTTGCCTGCCAGGCTTGAAGCCGATGGTAGGCTGCGCATCCAGGTGCGGCCAGGCAAATTTCAGATAGCCCTGGGTTTGCGCCATATAGGAGAGTTAAACACCCTTTCCTTTCACTCCGTTGAAAATGGCAATTGGCCCGGGCAGGAAATATGGTCTTTTGTGGCCCAGCCGGATTTACGGTTGGTTGAGATTGATGGGGTGTCCCCCATTGATCCGCTCCAGACATCAATGCCCAGAAAATGGCATAAATATCCTGCCTACAGACTGGCTGCTGGGCAGTCTTTGAAGTTTAAACAAATTAAGCGGGGAGATCCTATTCCGGCACCGGATCAACTAACCCTGGAACGAAGTCTCTGGCTTCGGTTTGATGGGTCCGGCTATACGATCCAGGACACCATCAAAGGCCAGAAAAATACCAATTGGCGATTGGAAATGGATCCTTCCATCACCCTTGGCAGGGTGGGGGTGGAGGGGAAAGAACAATTGATTACCCAGAGCAAGGGGTCAGACAGAGCAGGGGTAGAACTGCGAAATGGGTTGGTTAACCTTGTGGCGGACTCTCTTTTCCAGGGAAATATTTCTTCTCTTCCCGCAACGGGATGGGACCATGATTTTGGGCAGGTCCGGGGGCGCTTATTTTTGCCGCCGGGTTGGAAATTATTAAATGCCACCGGTATCGATAACATTCCCCATACCTGGATCAAACAATGGACCCTGCTGGATTTTTTCATTGTGCTTATTTTTACCATTGCCATGGCCAAACTTTATTCAACCCCTTTGGCCGGGGTTGCATTTGTTACCCTGGTGTTGACCTATCATGAACCAGGGGCACCGTTGTATATCTGGTTGGCGTTATTGATCGGCTTTGCCCTGCTCAAATATCTGCCCGATGGAAGATTTAAAAAGGCAGTTAAATTTTATCAGGCTGTGGTGGTGATCTGCCTGGTTGCAATTGTGGTCCCCTACACTGTTAATGCTCTCAGGATCGGGATGTATCCCCAGTTGGAAAGACCCTGGACCTCCATGGGCAATGCAAAACAGCGATCCTCAGCACCGCCCCGGCAAATGGATGGGGTCCTGGAAATGGCTGCCCAACCCATGAAAACCAAGTCTGTGGCAAGGCTTGTTAAGGCCAGGAATAAAACACAGAGTGTTTTAACCGGGCAATTGTCTGATAAAAGATCTTCCTATTATGATTCCTCCGTCATGCAGTATGACCCCAAGGCACTCACCCAAACAGGACCCGGCATGCCACGCTGGCAAGCCTTTGAAACGATCGCTTTTAGTTGGTCAGGACCGGTCACCAGAGATCAGAGCGTATCTTTTACCCTGATTGGACCGAAAATTAATTTAGGTTTGTCTTTTGTGCGGGTAGCGCTTATTTTATTGCTGGCCCTGGGCATGTTGTCTTTTCTTTACAAATCAAAGGAAGGGATGGGGGGATCTTTCATGAAATCATTGAAAATTTTTTCATTCCTGGCGCTTTTCTTGTTGAGTCCCGGACTTGGACAAACCACTGAAATCCCCTCCCAGCAGTTGCTGGATGAGTTAACACAGCGTTTGCTTGCACCAGCGGATTGCTTTCCCAATTGTGCGGATATCTCAGATATTCATATTGGCATTGACCAGGAGTGGCTTTCCTTGGATATCCAGATAGATGCAGCTGTTTCTTCCGCCATTCCCCTGCCAAGCCATGCCGACTACTGGCTACCCAGAAAGGTATCCATCGACGGCATTCCTGCCAAAGGTCTTTTGCGGGAAGGGGACAATTTGTGGGTGAAGGTGACGAAAGGCAAGCATCTTTTGACCCTGAAAGGTCCCATCCGAAAACAAAATTTACTACAGTTGCCCTTTCCGTTAAAGCCCCACAGGGTGAGTATTCAGGCCGAGGGTTGGTCCGTGGAAGGATTGCATCCCGATGGCAAGGTGGATGACCAATTGCAGTTTAAACGGATTGTCAGGGATAACAAACAGCAGGAGGTGTTGGAAAACGGCATACTTCCGCCCTTTGTGCGGATTGAGCGCACCCTGCTTTTGGGTCTTGTGTGGAAAGTTAAAACAAAGATTCACCGCTTAAGCCCCGTTGGCTCAGGCGTTGTGCTGAAGATTCCCCTTATCCCGGGAGAGTCGATCACCACACAGGGGATCCGGGTGAATAAAGGGATTGCCAAAATTACCCTGGGTGCCAATCAGACAGATCTTGGCTGGGAATCATTTTTAGAACCGACTGATAAAATCCAGCTTACCCACAAACAAACTGCCTCCTGGACGGAAATCTGGAAGGTGGATATAAGCCCCATATTTCACCTGGCATACGAGGGAATTCCGGTCATCCTCCATAAAACCGGAACCCGCTGGTATCCAACCTGGCATCCCTGGCCTGAAGAGAGAGTGATGCTTAAAATCAGCCGACCTGCCGGAATTGCGGGGCAGACATTGACCATTGAAAAAAGCCATCTCAAATTGCGCCCGGGACACAAAACCACGGCGGCAAGCCTGGCCCTTTCAATCAAAAGCAGCCAGGGAGGGCAACATCCTCTTACCCTGCCGGTCACGGCCAAATTGCAAGAGGTCCGGATCATGGGCAAACTTGCCCCCATCCGCCAGGAAGGTCAGCAGGTGATGCTTCCCATCATCCCAGGCCAACAGAATATTTCCCTTAAATGGATTGAATCAACCCCAATGACATCCCGATATACGAGTTGTCGCGTTGATCTGGGGGCTGTCAGTGTAAATGCCAGCGTGGACATTTATCTTGCCTCCGACCGCTGGCCCTTGTTTGTAGGGGGGGAACAATTGGTGGGGCCTGCCATTCTTTTCTGGTCTGTTATCATTATCATTTTCCTTGGCGCCTGGGTGTTGTCAAAAACGGGATGGGCAAAGTTAAAGTTTTATCAATGGTTTTTACTGGGCATTGGTATGTCCATGAGCAATCTTCTTGCCTGCCTTATTGTTGTGGGCTGGTTAATTGCCCTGGATCGGAAAGATAAAGTGATTCACCTTAAGGGAATTGGGTTTAACCTTGTGCAAACTGGTCTGGTATTTTTGACCCTGGCAGCCATGGGGTCTCTTGTTTTTGCCATCTCCAACGGATTGCTGGGCCATCCGGATATGAATATTATGGGTAACGGCTCTTCCGGCTCTCTTCTGAGGTGGTATCAGGATGTAAGTGGCCCTGTACTTCCCGAGGCCTGGGTGGTTTCGATCCCCATGTTGGTCTATCGAATTGCCATGCTTGCCTGGGCCCTTTGGTTATCCTTCTGGCTTGTGGGAATTTTAAAATGGGGGTGGCAACAATTTATGGTGCCCAC
>JAFLJU010000063.1 GCA_022712835.1 Desulfobacteraceae bacterium | reverse complement strand
CCTGCCCTTAGGGTTTATTGCCTGTTTATTCTTTCCTGTGATTCCTGGACTGTCCTACTTTCTGATATCCATCTGTGAGCCTATCCTTTGGTTTTGTATCCAATATATTCAGTTTTTAATCGGTTTTAATTTGTCATGGTCCAGAATCATGGGTTTTGACGGTCTGAAAGTGGCACTAGTATATCTTTTTCTCGCCGGGATTTGTTTGATGCTTACCCGTCAAAAAAAAACAGGGATTGTACTCATGACGGTGGTCGTTGTGTTGGGTTGTTTTGTTATCAGCCGGGTGGGTAGTACAAGGTTCATGCCTAAAAAAATGAAAGTTACCATCCTGGATGTGGGGCAGGGCAATAGTGCCTTAATCAAGACCATGGCCGGGAAAAATATTCTGGTGGATGGCGGGGGATTTCCAGGTCGGTCAAGTTTTGATATTGGTCGTTATGTGCTAGGCCCATTTTTGTGGTCCCAAGGAGTTTCTCGCCTGGATGCCGTTATTCTGACCCATCCGGAATCTGATCACATGAATGGTTTGGTATATATATTTCAAAATTTTAAGGTTAACCTGTTGGTGAAAAACAAGGATGCTTCCCCAAGCCATTCCTATGGGAATTTAATGGCTCTTTGCCGTGAAAAAAAAATTAGGATCTGGCACCCGTCCTCCGGGGACACCACCCTTGATTTTGATCATACTCGTTTGACCTTTTTTCCTGTAATTACCGGAGTTTTCCCTAATAACAGGAACAATAATTCATTGGTTTTCCAGGTCCGGTTAAATGAGTTTACCCTTCTTTTTTCTGGAGATATTCTCAAGGAAAGAGAAATGGTACTTATCAGAACAAACGGCCAGGATAAAAACCTTGAATCCAGCCTTCTCATATCACCCCACCACGGTAGTTTGACATCCAGCAGTAAAATTTTTCTTGATAAAGTAAACCCTGAAAGTGTAATAATATCTTGTGGATTTGGTAACCCCTATGGCTTCCCCCACCCAGATGTCCTGAAAAGGTATGCTGACAGGGGGTATCGGGTATTCAGAACCGATATCAACGGGGCTGTTACCATTTCCTCTGACGGCATTGCCCACAACATTTTAACCCACAAAGGTGGATAAAACCTTGTATTATATCTATTTTCCATATGTTCTGATTTTGGCAGGTTTGATGTTTTTTGAATGCCATAAAAAAAAACACCCTAAATGGTGGTCAGCCGCAGTCCTATTTGCTCCCATCACCACTCCCTATTTTATATTTAAATCCAGGAAGATTGAAGGGATGACCTTATTTATGATCTTTCTGGCGACTTTTTCAGGGATGACTGCCTTTGAAGTTTATACCTATACCCAGGTGAAAGAAAAAAACAGATACGCCCATCTCCCCCCCATCACCCGTCAAGTCATTCGCTTGAGTGATGACTTAAAGAAAACCACCATTGATCTGGACAAAGCGCTGGTAAGACTTGAACAGATATCAAAGGTGGAATCACGAATCAAAGAAATGAAAAAAACCATTGAATATATTGCAACCTTAAGAATCGTTATCGCTCAAAATGAGGCATCCATACAACGTTTTGTTAAGTTTACCAACGATTATAAACAGTATTTTGTTAAAAAAGAATTAAATTGGGTCTATCAGATTCAGCTTTTTTATACCGATCGAAATGTGCTCCTCCATTACAAAAGTCTACAGGAGTATCTGGATAATTTTGAAGCCCTGGTTACCTATACCCATACCAATTTTTACAATATCACTAAACTGAAATCCAAAGAACATTATAAAAATTATGATGAGTATTATATTCGATACCGCAGGGCTGTTAACACCCACAATAAGTTCAACGTCCAGCGGATTGAATTTCAAAATAAGTTTTTACTCCAATATCCGGATATCAAACCCTACCTTCCAGGAAAACGTCAGACCGAAACTTTCTTGCTGTGGGAATAGGAATATTACCGCTGGGATTTTAGAAAAGGAATGATCACCTTGTTTTTATTCCCGCTGGAAGCGTCATCGGTTATACTGACAATGGGCACATGGGTTTTTGCTTCTATCTTGCTTGCCATGGCCTCGGTCACAAGTCCTGCACAGAAAAATGCCGGATTTGTCTGGACCAGAAGTCTTAAATCAGATGGATACAATAACTCACCACGGGTAACTTGTATTTTAGGGGCAAATCTTATATAAGCCGGTGCATGGGTACAAACTCTATTGAAAAATTGGGACGCATAACGTTGGAGACCATTGAATCCATTGGCCGTATTGTCCTCTTTTTTATGAAAGGGGTAGCCCGTATTTTTATCCGGCCCTATCAACTGGACAAGGTGGTTGACCATACTTGGTTTATCGGGGCAAAGTCTGTGTTTGTGATTCTATTGACCGGGCTGTTTACGGGCATGGTTCTGGGACTCCAGGGATATTATACCCTTGTTACCTTTGGGTCTGAAGCGGCGCTGGGTTCTGCCGTCGCCTTGACAATTATCAGAGAGTTAGGCCCTGTTCTTTCTGCCATCATGATCACCGCAAGAGCCGGGTCTGCCATGGCTGCTGAAATTGGTGTCATGCGGATATCAGAACAAATTGATGCCCTGAAAACCATGCAGATAGACCCCATTCGTTTTTTGTTTTCACCGCGGATTGTGGCAGCCCTTATCAGTTTTCCTTTGTTGACTGCGATTTTTGATGTGATGGGAATTTTTGGCGGATATCTGACCGGTTCCTGGGTTTTGGGGATGAACCAGGCCGTGTACATGGACAAAGTGATCGCAAGTGTGCGAATGATCGATATTGCCGGAGGTTTTTTGAAGTCATTTGTATTTGCAATTGTGGTGACAACCATCTGTTGCTACCGTGGTTATTACACCCACGTAAGCTCCAGAAATGGTCATGGTGCCAAAGGAGTTTCTATGGCCACGACAAAATCGGTTGTCCAGTCTTGTATTTATATATTAATTTTTGATTATATCATTACCTATTTTCTGGTTTAAAAAAATGACCACACCATTGATTCAATTGGTTGATATTAAAAAACGCTTTGGCACAAATCAGGTGCTTAACGGGGTAAACCTTTCCATCTATAAAGGCGAGATCATGGCGGTGATAGGAAAAAGCGGTACCGGTAAATCCGTTCTGCTCAAGCATATTATCGGGCTCATTCGCCAGGATTCCGGAGCAATTTTAATCCATGGGACCCCCTTGGACCAAATGCCAAAAGAAAAAAAAAGCAAGTTTAGAAAAGACTTAAGCTATATGTTCCAAGAGAACGCTTTGTTAGATTTTCTGACGGTTTTTGACAACATTGCCCTGCCCTTGATAGAGACATCCCAGGAGAATAAATCCATCATCAAAGAAAAGGTAACAACAAGGATGGAACAACTGAGTTTGGGGCCCATTGGTCAGAAATTTCCCTCCCAGCTTTCAGGGGGGATGCGAAAAAGGGTGGCCCTTGCAAGAGCGCTTGTCACTGATCCCAAGGTGGTATTATTTGATGAACCGACCACAGGTCTTGACCCTGTTCGGAAAAGAAAAGTTCACACCATGATCGAAGAATACCAGAAACAATTCGGATTTACCGCAGTGATTGTCAGCCACGATATTCCCGAAATCTTTGATGTAGCCCAGCACATTGCCATGCTTGACGAAGGCAAAATTTCCTTTGAAGGCACCAAAGATGATATTCTTCATTCACACAGCGATACTGTAAATGCCTTCATCCGGGGAGAAGAATGTCCCTAAATCGGAAAGAATAAAAACCGAAGAATAAAAATCCGTAGAAAATAAAGACCCGATGAAAACAACGAGGATAAAGATGAACAAACCAAAGATAGAATTTTATGTAGGCCTTTTTGTTATTCTAGGCCTTTTGAGTGTGGGATATTTAATCACCAGCATCGGGGAGGTCAGTTTATTTCCCAAGAACCGGTATCCTGTATATGGATATTTTTCTTCCGCAGCTGGGCTCAAGCCGGGAGCAAGGGTTGAAATTGCCGGAGTTGAAATAGGAAATATATTGACAATTACCATCGATAAAGAACGGTTGGTTGCAAAAGTCATCTTTAATATAGACAAAGATATACAATTATCCGAAGATAGCATTGCCTCGGTAAGAACATCTGGTATAATAGGCGAAAAATTTATGGATATTTTACCAGGAGGAGCAGATATCATTCTGGAAGATGGAGATGAAATCGTTAACACACAATCCACACTGAACATTGAATCATTGGTAAGAAAACTGATTTTTACCGATAAAAAACCCTAGGACTGATAAAAACAGGTTCTACATCATGCCGTTAAAATTTTGTATTTCACTTTTTTGTGGGCTTCTCTTTTTTTCGCAATTTTCCATTATACTTACATGCCATGCCAGCAGCCAAGCCATTCCCATGGAAATTGCCGCACAGAACCATCTAAAAAAATCTGTGGATGAAATTATTGCAACTATCCAGGATCCGGAATTTACAAAGGACCCCAAGGAACAGGAAAAACTGTTTTATGCCAAGGCAATTGAATTGTTTGATTTCAAAACTTTTTCCATGCTTTCTCTGGGGAATAAAAATCGATCTTTTTCCAAGGATCAAAAGAAAAAGTTTGTCTATTATTTCTCAAAACTGATCAGTCAGACTTATTTTACCCGATTGGCAGGACAGGACGTTCAAAATATTACCATTGAATATCTGAAAAACACCCCGTTAAAACCGAAAAAAAATCTTTTCAGAACCGATATTGCAACACAAATTACCCAGGGCGAAAAACAGATCGATGTAACCTATCGAATGTTAAAAAAAGAGCCCTTGAATTGGAAAATTTATGATATTAAAGTCGCCGGAATCAGTATGGTTGCAAACTATCGAGAACAATATCGACAAAAGATATCCTTCACACCGGAAGCCATTATTAATGAACTCAGGGAAAAGGTGGAAAAATGAAAAGAAAGGTTCTTGTCCTGGCATGCTTATTCTCTTTCGCAATTTGTTTCATGGCCTCAATGGGTTTAGCTAAGGAGGAGCGCCTTAAAAGCCTTCCGATTCCTGAAACGAATTCAATCGCTATTGAAAAACAAAATGCTATTGAAGAAGATTTTGACCAAGATCTTTTTGCGGATTATGAAGATCAGGTTGAAAACGTCCAAATGGTGGCAGATCCGCTATATTATTTTAATTATGCCATGTTTTCATTTAACGATTTTCTCTACTTTTATGCACTCAAACCCATAGCCCTTGGATACAAAGCCATTACACCGGATCCTGTGCGAAACGGTATCAATAATGTTTTCTATAATCTCATGTTTCCCGTCAGATTTGTTAATAATATTCTCCAGGGGAAACTTGTGGCTGCCTCGGATGAATTTGGTGTTTTTCTTGCCAACTCAACCATTGGAGTTTTAGGATTCAATCAATTTGCACAGAAACATTTAAATATGACAACCTCAGACGAAGATCTAGGCCAAACCTTTGGTTCCTACGCCATTGGCGATGGGTTTTATCTGGTATTGCCGTTGTTGGGTCCATCCACCCTTCGGGATGCTATCGGAAG
>JAFLJU010000501.1 GCA_022712835.1 Desulfobacteraceae bacterium | reverse complement strand
CTTAATAATCCAGGGAAGATACCTCCAGGGCATGTTTCTGGATAAAATTTCTTCTGGGTTCGACTTCCTCTCCCATGAGCAGGGTAAAAATCTCGTCTGCTTTTTCAGCATCCTCAATCTCCACCCTGAGCATAATCCTTTTTTCCGGATTCATGGTGGTCTCCCAGAGCTGGTCTGCGTTCATTTCACCCAAACCTTTATACCGCTGGATATTGATCCCTTTTTTAGCTTCCGCCATAACAAATTCAAACAGTTTGGCCAGGGTGTCCAGGGTTGTTATTTTCTTGGCATCTTCTGCTTTGGATGAAATGGAAAAACTCGGACGGTCAAGAGATTCAATCTTTCTATAATTTCTGAGCATCCGCTGGTAATCATTGGTGGACAATAGTTCCTTTCCTATCCTTACCAACAATTTCCCCCCTTCTTTTCTCTCATAAATATCCATTTCATGGATATTTCTTTCCATATCATACTCTATTTCACCAGGGTCATACCCGCATGAGGTAAGTTCCTTGGAAAGGTTTTCTATATTTTCTTTGGTTTCCAGAAAAATTTTATCCTTTACCCCGTTTTTGATCAGAATAGATAAAAGATCTGTATCAAAATCTCTTTTTCTCAATAAATTCAGGGCAGAAAAATAATCGGTCATATTATGGAGAAACTCGTAAAAAACTTCCTCGGTCAGGGGCTCTTCACTTCCACTTATAAATAAATTCTTCTGGGAGGATATTCGTTTAACCAGATAATTGGAGTACTCTTCTTCGTTTTTCAGGTATACCCCATTTTTCCGGGAGCCCACCCTGAAAAGTGGCGGTTGGGCAATATAAAGATATCCATTGGCCACAAGGTCCGGCATTTGACGATAGAAAAAGGTAAGCAACAGGGTTCTGATATGGGACCCATCGACGTCGGCATCGGTCATGATAACCACCTTGTGATAGCGTAGTTTTTCTATATCATATTCTTCCTGACCGGCACCGGTGCCAAGAACCGTGAAAATGTTTTTAATTTCATCACTTCTTAAAATTTTGTCAAACCGGGCTTTTTCAACATTTAAAATTTTCCCCTTCAGGGGAAGAATGGCTTGAAACCGTCGGTCCCTTCCCTGTTTGGCACTACCGCCGGCAGAGTCACCCTCCACTAGGAATAGCTCTCTTTCAGCAGGATCTGCATATTGACACTCTGCCAACTTACCCGGTAGGGTGGCATCCAGCAGCGTCCCTTTTTTTCGGGCCAGTTCCCGGGCTCTTTTGGCTGCATCCCGGGCTCTAGCAGCATCGATACCCTTGGAAATGATCTTTCTTGCCACACCAGGATTTTCTTCCAGGTATTGGCCAAATTTTTCATTGAGAAGGGATTCCACAACTCCCTTGATCTCATTGTTACCCAGCTTGGTTTTTGTCTGTCCTTCAAACTGGGGTTCCATCAACTTTACGGAAATAATTACGGAAAGACCTTCCCGCATATCATCCCCGCTGATTTTAATATTCTGCATGTTTTTGGGCAGATTATTGGAACCCGAGGTGATATAGGAATTTACCGTCCGGGTCAGAGCGCCTTTGAAACCAGATACATGAGAGCCGCCTTCAATGGTCCGGATATTATTGGCAAAGGAAAATAGTTTTTCCTTAAAGGTGTCATTGTACTGAATGGCCACCTCTACCTGAACATCTTTTTTATCCCCTTCAATGTGAATGGGATCATGTAAAGGGGTGTGGGCCCGGTTCAAATATTCCACAAAGGAAACAATTCCGCCTTCAAAATAAAAATCATCTTTTTCAGCCGATCTTTCATCTTCCAGAATAATTCTTAAGCCTTTGTTTAAAAAGGCCAGCTCCCGCAATCTTCTGGAAAGGGTTTCATAGACAAAATCATTTTCATTCATAATGGTAAAATCAGGAATGAAGGTGATCTTGGTTCCCCTTTTCACGGTATCACCTTTTTCCACAAGGTCTGTGAGCTTATCGCCCTTTGAATAGGTCTGGTGATATATTTTACCGTTTTTATAAACTTCCATCGTAAGAAGTTCGGACAATGCGTTGACCACGGAAATACCCACCCCGTGAAGACCGCCGGAAACTTTATAGGAATCCTTGTCAAACTTACCGCCGGCATGGAGTTTGGTCATGACCACTTCACAGGCGGGAATATGCTCTGTTTCATGCATTTCTATGGGAATACCCCGGCCGTTGTCCTCCACGCTCACACTCATATCCGAATGGATGGTGACAAGAACCGTATCACAGTGACCTGCCATGGCCTCGTCAATACTATTGTCCACCACTTCGTATACCAGGTGATGAAGGCCTGCCAGGTCAACATTTCCAATATACATGGAAGGCCGTTTACGAACCGCTTCAAGACCTTCTAAAACTTTTATACTATCCGAATTATAATCATTTGTTACGTCATTATTTATCATGATATATGCATTGCCATTATTACACAAACAAGTTTATCATCATCAAGGCTCTTGATAATGCAGGGGCTTTTACTGTCTTTTATATTGATAACCACAATTGACTCCTCGAAAAGGTTCAGTGCATCCTTAAAATACTGAGGATTAAAGGCACTTTTTATCTCATCTCCGGAAAAACCGATCATGAGTCGTTC
This sequence comes from Desulfobacteraceae bacterium, assembly GCA_022712835.1. The sequence goes on along the minus strand of JAFLJU010000501.1, from coordinate 8,467 downwards.
TTTTGATTCACCTATCTCAGGATTGGTGATGGTAACCGTCAGTTCATTTTCTTTAAAATTTAAAATTACACTCTTGTAGTCATCCGAGGTTAATATGGATACCCGCCGCATCAGAGTGGTAAACATATTCCTATCCACTTCCATGGGAATCATATCGTCATAATTTATGACCGGTTTATAATCAGGATATTCTCCTTCCAGAAGCTTGATCATAACGGACTCATTTGCCCGTTGGAAGATAAAATAATTTTCTTTTACCCCCACCTGGATAGGATCTAAATTAGAATCAATAAATTTATTGAGTTCCCCCAATCCTTTTTTGGGAATGATAACGCTTTCATCCGGAAGGGTCAATTTTCCTTCAAATGGGGCATCATAGCAATGAAGGCGTCTGGAATCCGTTGAGACAATTCTTAATCTTTCCTGGTCACCCGAGGTTATTTTTTCAATCAGGGCCCCCAGAACATATATTCTTTTTTCATCTCCGGTAAACCCGACAACAGATGAAACCGACACCATTTTCTTAAGGTCCTTGGCACTGATTTCAATAAAATCCACATTTTCGATCACAGGGGTTTCAGGAAAATTTTCATAATCAGATGAAACAATATGGTAAAGGCTGTCGCCTGTTCCAATTTCAATCCATCTGTTTTCCACTTCATTTATAACAATTTCATTGTCAGGGTATTCTCTGATGATCTCAAAAAACTTTTTAGAATTTATGGACAGGATACCTTCTGTTTCAATTTGGGCGTCATAGGTACCTGTGAAAACAGTTTCCAGATCATTGGCCGTAATGCTGATCTGTGACCCAAACGCTTTAATCAGAATATCAGAGGTGATGGTTAAATTGGTTTTCCTCCCTGTTATTCCCTGTATCTTGGACAAGATATCCAAGATATCTTTTTTATTAAACGAAAATTTCATTTAAAATCCTTTTTTTATAAAATTGCATATCCTTAAATATTTATATCAAAATCTATGAATTATCAATTATTATATCGAGATGGTTATATTAATATATTAACTAATTAAAGATAATAACAATAATAAGGGGTGTTTATATGTTCATAACTTTATAAGTTTCTGATTTTTCAGATAAAAAAAATAAAGTTATTATTAAAATTAGGTTTATATCTTGTTCATAAGGCAATGGTTATTGACCTGATTTCAAAGGTGTTCAAAACCCATGAAGTTTTGAACATTTTATTATTACCCTTTAATCCAGTTGTTAATCTCTTGTAATCCTTTGGTTTTCCAGTCATCTGAGATTCTTAGCTCAATATATTTTAAAAAAAGCGTGTCAATAACCCCTGTAACCTTCAGTAATAAAAAGGCTTTTTCAAGAATCATCCCCTCCAATTCATCTTCTGATTTTGTGGTCTGGGTGGAGGGGGTTTTAAGTCCGGTAATATTAAAACTTTCTCCCTTGATGGTGAACTTATATTCATCTTCTTCCCCCATTTTACACAATAGATTTAATTCCGTAACAGAGGCGCCTTTTCTGAGAGCTGTGGTACCTTCTTCAAGACCGGCCTGATCCCCTTTAATGGTAATTTTTTCCTTTGATTTATCCCCGAGGTTATTTTCAAGAACAAGGGAGTTTCCAATGGAAAAGGAAATGGATTCATTGGATTCAATGATGGCGGCAATATCCTGATCTTTTTCAATGAGAAACCAGATCCAGGTTAAAAATTCATTACCAAGAAAAATGTATTTATTATAGGCGGTGGCGATATCAAGCATGGTTATCCTTTCGATATTTTAAGGGAGATAGGGAGAGCACCCGGTCTTTTTGAGCTTCTGAAAAGTTAGATTTTGTTTCAATAATAGTATAGGGAAACAACCGGATGGGTTTTAAACCAAAAGAATTTAGAAAAATGGTTTCAAATAATTCATTGGCGGCTTTCTGGGTGGTAAACAAAAAAAGATTTTTGTCTTCATAACTCCAGAGTATATCGTAAATATTTGGGATGGAGGGAATCTTGTGCATGAGCACGTCCAATATGGTTTCCTTCAGTTCTGATTTTTCATTTTTAGATAAAAAATCCCGGCCGGATTCTTCCTTTTTCTTTTCTATAGCTAGGGCCATCTCTTTTTGAACCAATTTCATGGGGATTGATTTTTTATCAATTCTCAGGGAAAAAGCAAAATAAGTACCGAAAATAAAGGAAAATTTTTCAAAATCCGGATTATAGGGGCTTTCATAGGGAGTCCACCCGGCGGACAGTTCTTCGTACATATTTTCCTGCTTTGGAATTGCATTTTCGATTAATCCCTTTCGAACTTCATCCATCACCGCTGTTTCAAATTTACCATCAATGTGGTAGCGGCTCATGGAATGAGTTGATGATATCAAACCCATATAAACTCCTTCAAAATAAAAAATAAAAATAGAAAATAATTAGATACAATTTTCTTTAAATAAAAAGCTAAGTGTATCATATTTTAAGAAAAAACAACAGAAAATAGGTGATTTTCCCTGGTATAGAATGAACGGAAAGAAAATATAAAAATAAAGTTAAATAAAGAATTATTTAATAATTAATATTCACAAAATATTAACAATTAATAATAAAAAACATGTTTTTCTTTGATCATTTACAAAAATACTAATTTATTATATGAGTTACGGGTTATATTGGGATTATAAACGTTTTAATTAATATAAACGAGGTGATACCTATGAAAAAAAGAATGCAGACGATTGATGGAAATACTGCTGCTACCCACGTGGCTTATGCCATGAGTGAGGTAGCTGCCATATATCCGATTACCCCTTCAAGTCCCCTGGGTGAGATAGCAGACTCCTGGGCTGCAAAGGGTAAAAAAAATATATTCGGGCAGATCCTGGATATAAAACAAATGCAGTCTGAAGCCGGTGCTGCAGGAGCGGTTCATGGCTCACTTGCTGCCGGTGCTCTAACCACTACCTTTACGGCTTCCCAGGGTCTTTTGTTAAAAATACCCAATATGTATAAAATAGCCGGTGAACTTCTTCCCACGGTTTTCCATGTAACTGCCCGGGCCATCTCCGCCCATGCTCTGTCAATTTTTGGGGATCATCAGGATGTAATGGCCTGCCGACAGACCGGATTTGCCATGCTGGCATCCTGTTCTGTCCAGGAAGCACAGGACTTAGCTCTTGTGGCCCATCTGGCAACCCTTGAAGCCCGGGTGCCCTTTCTTCATTTTTATGATGGGTTCAGAACCTCCCATGAAATTCAGAAAATAGAGGTGATTGAAACCGAGGATATGGCCGAGCTTTTTAATCATGATGCCTACCAGGCCTTTAAAAACAGAGCTATTAACCCGGAACATCCCGATACCCGCGGAACTGCCCAGAATCCCGATATTTATTTCCAGGGCCGTGAAGCATCCAACTCCTATTATCTCAAGGTTCCGGCCATTGTAAAAGCCTGTATGAAAAAAGTGGGTGACCTGACGGGCAGACATTATAAACCCTTTGATTATGTAGGGGACCCCGAAGCCGATGGGGTGATTGTGGCCATGGGATCCGGTTGTGAAGCCATTGAAGAGTCCATTGTACAATTAAATAAAGAAGGCCAGAGACTGGGACTTGTAAAAGTTCGCCTCTACAGACCATTTGATGTAGAAGCCTTTTTAAATACCATTCCTTCAACCGTTGAGACGATTACGGTTTTAGATAGAACCAAAGAACCGGGTGCCATTGGTGATCCGCTTTATATGGATGTCTGCACCGCATTCATGGAATACGGCGAAGGTCCGAAAATAATTGGCGGACGGTATGGATTGTCTTCCAAGGAGTTCAATCCTTCCATGATTAAAGCGGTTTACGACAACATGAAAGTGATTTCTCCCAAGAACCATTTCACCGTGGGAATCGTGGATGATGTCACCCATACCTCCCTTGATGTGGTCAAGGGATTTGATCCTGCGCCCAAGGGGACGATTTCCGCAAAATTCTGGGGCCTGGGTTCTGATGGAACCGTGGGTGCCAACCAGTCGGCCATCAAAATCATCGGGGACAACACCGATAAATATGCCCAGGGGTATTTTGCCTATGATTCCAAAAAATCAGGCGGGCTCACCGTATCTCACTTGAGGTTCGGGGATATGAAAATTCAGTCTACATATTTGATTGAAAATTCTGATTTTGTGGCCTGTCATAAATCCAATTATATGGAAATTTATGATGTGCTCAAGGGTCTCAAGGAAGGGGGAACTCTTCTGTTAAATTCCGAATGGTCCTTAAAGGACATGGAAGAAAATATTCCCGGGGACGTTCGAAAGACCATTTACGACAAAAAAATAAATTTTTATAATATTGATGCCGTAAAAATTGCCGGAGAAGTCGGACTTGGCAACCGCATTAACATGATCATGCAGACCTGCTTTTTCAGCCTGGCCAATGTATTGCCTGTGGAAGAGGCCATTGCCCTGCTGAAAAAAGACATCCAGGTGATGTTCGGCAAAAAGGGTGAAGCCATTGTTAACATGAATATAGAAGCGGTTGACAAGACCCTGGCCAAACTGGACAAGATCGATGTGCCTAAATCCTGGGCAGATGGGGTAAGGCAGACAGGAGAAACTGACAAGGCCACACCCTTTGTGGATGATGTCATGCACAAAATAAATGCCCAGGGCGGGGATGATCTTCCGGTCTCTGCATTTTCCGTGGATGGTGTATTTGAACAGGGAACCAGCCAGTACGAAAAACGCGGGGTGGCCATCAATGTGCCTGAATGGCTTCCGGAAAATTGTATCCAGTGTAACCAGTGTGCCTATGTTTGTCCCCATGCGGCCATTATTCCCATTGTGGCTAAGGAAGAGGAACTTGCAGGAGCCCCTGGCTCCTTTGTAACAGTTGACGGCAAGGGCAAGGGGATGGACGAGTATAAACTCAGAATTCAGGTAAATCCTTTGGATTGCCAGGGGTGTGGTAATTGTGCCGATATTTGTCCGGCCAAGGTACAGGCCCTTGTGATGAAACCTGTTGCAAGTCAGGTAATAGCCGAGAAGGGCAACCACAAATTTTCCTTAAGTATTCCCTTTAAAACGGATATTCTCAAACGGGAAACCGTTAAAGGCAGTCAGTTATTCCAGCCCTTGCTTGAGTTCTCCGGTGCCTGCGCCGGTTGTGGTGAAACCCCCTATGTAAAGGTGATCACCCAGCTGTTTGGTGAAAGAATGACCATAGCCAATGCAACGGGGTGTTCTTCCATATGGGGCGGTTCTGCTCCTTCTACTCCCTATTGCACCAATGCAGACGGAGAGGGACCTGCCTGGGCCAGCTCATTGTTTGAAGATGCGGCTGAGTTTGGTTACGGCATGATGCTGGCGGTGAATAACAGGAGAAAAACCCTGACGGCCAAGGTGGAAGAGGCCCTTGAAACAGAAATTTCAGCCAATTTAAAAGAAGCCCTTGCAGGCTGGCTGGCCGGAAAAGAGAATGTGGATGAATCCAAAAAATACAGCTTTGCCCTAAAAACCTTATTAAAGGATGAAAAAAACGGGCTTTTAAAAGATATATACAATGAAAAAGATGTATTTGTGAAAAAATCCCATTGGATATTCGGTGGTGACGGCTGGGCCTATGATATCGGGTTTGGCGGTCTGGACCATGTTTTAGCATCCGGAGACAACATCAATATTCTGGTCATGGATACGGAAGTATACTCCAACACCGGTGGTCAGTCTTCCAAGGCAACCCCCACAGGTGCCATTGCCAAATATGCGGCTTCTGGTAAAAAGATCGGTAAAAAAGATCTGGGCCGGATGATGATGAGTTATGGGTATGTGTATGTGGCATCCATCTCCATGGGTGCCAACAAGAATCAGACCATGAAGGCCATCCTGGAAGCTGAAAATTATCCCGGACCCTCCCTGATAATCTGTTATGCCCCCTGTATTAACCAGGGTATCAGAAAAGGCATGGGCAAATCCCAGTTGGAAGGAAAACTGGCGGTTGAATCTGGTTATTGGCCCTTGTATCGGTATAATCCGGAATTGATTCCAGAAGGAAAAAATCCCTTTCTGCTTGATTCAAAAGCTCCGGATGGTACGCTTCAGGAGTTTCTTAGCGGTGAAGTTCGCTTTGCAGCCCTGGAGAAAAGTTTACCTGAAGAATCCAAACGACTGAGAGCCAAAATTGAGGGAGAGGTGAATGATAAATACACCATGCTCAAGATGATGGCCGATGCCGGTAAGGATGAAAATAAAGAAAAAAAATAGGATTCGCTAGATCGAAATAAAGTAGGTTATACAAAAAGGGCTGGAAAATTAATTTCCAGCCCTTTTTTATTGCTAACTTTTTTTATTTTAGTGCTTCGGCAGCCTTCAGGTATTGCTCGCAAACCTGCTTGTCAGTGCCCTCTTTTTCTGATTTTTCATTGCATTTTTGATATTGTTCCACCAGCTTAAGTCTTTCCTTGTGAATTTTGTCCTGGGATTTGTAGGCTTTATCCTGGGAGGAGGAACAAGCGCTGAATAATAAGGTCAGACCACAACATAATAAAAGTAAAAATTTGCAAAATTTCATAATGATTCCTCTTTATTTTTTAATAAAGTTTGTAAAAAGATGAGAAGAGAATAAAACACCCCCCTCTTTTTTGTCAAGAAATCAAAAAACAAAGTTTAAAAAAACCTTTACTATTCTGCGTTCTTTGGCTATTTTGCGATGAAATTAAACGGATATAATGGAAAGCTAAATTAACAAAGCGCAATACTGAAAGGTATATAATTAAAAAGATAATAAAGTTTAAATGGGTGACTGCTGTCTTCCCCAAACGATTAATTTTATCAATCAGTCTTTTTTTGATAGTTGTATCAGCGGTTCCGCTTGCGGATACCGGGTTTTCTTCTTTTCCTAAAATAGCAAAATTAGTGTCTGATTTTACGGTGTCCAACCTGATGGCGTCTTCTCAAATAAAGACCATTTCAGGAACCATTAAACGGGGAGATACGGCATCCTCTTTGCTCAACGCCTATATTCCTTTGAAAACTATTTATGATCTGAACGATCAAAGCAAAAAAATATTTCCTTTGACCCGGATCAGAAAAGGGCAGCCCTATAAAATAAGTCTGTTGGAAGACAGTCTGATGGCCTTTGAGTATGAAATTAATAAAGATGATCTGCTCGTTATCCAAAAAGAGATGGATACCTATTCTATTTCAAAGACTCCCATTGCCTACGAAATAAAAGAAAAAATAGTATCTGTGGAGATTCGAACCTCTCTGTCAGAGGCGATCAAACGATCCGGTGAATCCTCCCGTCTTGCCTGGAAACTGGCAGATATTTTTGCCTGGGATATTGATTTTATAAGGGATATCCAACCGGGAGACCAGGTTAATGTTCTTGTGGAAAAGCGGTATCGGGATGGTAAATTTTATGGATATTCTGATGTTTTATCGGCATTTATTACCAATAACGGATTGGAATATAAAGCATTTTTATACAAAGATGCCACGGGTTCCAAGGGGTATTATGATGAAAAAGGCCAGTCCCTTCAAAAAGAATTTTTAAAAGCACCCTTGAATTATTCCCGAATTTCTTCCAGTTTTTCCAAAAAAAGATTTCATCCCATATTAAAAAAATACAGACCCCATCCGGGAGTGGATTATTCGGCCCCGAAAAACACGCCGATAAAGACAGTTGCAGACGGTGTTATCATCCGTATAGGTTACAACAAGAGTATGGGTCGCAATATTTCCATCCGTCATTCCAATGGATATGAAACCAGTTATTTTCATATGAACAGCTTTGCCAGAGGCATGAAAAAAAATAAAAAAGTGCCCCAGGGAGAGGTGATTGGATATGTGGGTAAAACCGGTTTGGCTACTGGGTATCATCTTTGCTTTAGAATGCGGAAAAAAGGCCGTCCGGTGAATCCCCTCAATCAGACGACTTCCAGTGCAAAACCGGTTTCTCAAAAAGAGATGGCTGGGTTTATCACCCAAACTATAAACGCTTCCGAAAAGATCAGAGCGGCTCAAAAAGTGGCCTGGTCAACCCCCTGATTGGATCGTATTCAGCAAGACGGAAATCATCCAGTCGTCCAAAAATAACCTCCTTCAGTTCGCCGTCTTCGCTGAAACAGTTGACCTTGGTGAGTGGTGCAAAGTTGAGTAGGGCTTTGTCCTTTAGGGATATGGAAACAAGAAAAATGCTGTACTCCCGACTACACGTAAAGCCAGGGAGTACAGGTGGTTAGAATTATCAATCATACTCACGCCAGATTGATGCGGTGGCACAATGTATTCCACTATCAAAAGTTTGGTACGCCGCTTCGAAAGGCACCTCAACCGGTGTGTAACCCCGCTTGGAGATTTCCTTTGAAAACTTTGGAACCCCCCGGGTAAGGACAACCTGTTTGTTCCCAAGTGGAACGGTGTTGCAACCGCCTTTGTGAACGTCCTCTGCTGAGACCTCAATGACCTCCCAATCCTGAAATTCTTTGGGAAGCGGGGTCCACAATGAATTTTT
>JAFLJU010000258.1 GCA_022712835.1 Desulfobacteraceae bacterium | reverse complement strand
TTTTTCTTTTTCCTTTGCTTTTTGCCCATGGGAAAACATTTCCATGTCATTACCTCGGTTTTTAATGTGTTTTTTATGAGGGTTAAAAAGGGGAATATTAAGCCGGTTCAACATGGAATTAAAGATGAAGACTTAGATAACCTGGAATCCTTTGGTGTTAAACGACTGGAAGATTTTACCTGGAAGCACATGCTGGATTTTTATTCCTGTGCCGATTGCGGTAGGTGTTCGGATCAATGTCCTGCCAATGCCGTTGGAAGGCCTTTATCTCCAAGGTTTATCACCATCAAGGCCAGGGACCTGATGTTTAAAAATTATCCCATGTCCGGGGAGATTTATAAGAGCAAGCTGCTGGTGGAAGATATATATACCGAGGATGAAATCTGGTCCTGCACCACCTGCGGGGCTTGTGAGGAAGAATGTCCCCTTGGGATTGAATATATCGATAAAATGGTGGATATGCGTCGGGGTATGGTGGATGAGGGTATGGTTCCCCAGTCACTGCAAAAACCCTTAAAGGCCCTTGAAAAACGTGGCAATCCCTATGGCAAGATGGAGAAAAAACGAGCAGAATGGGCCCTGGAAAAAGAATTTAAAGCCCATCATACCGTTAAGGATCTGGGAAAAGATAAGGCAGATACCCTGTTCTTTGTAGACAGTATTACCTCCTATGATGACAATATCCAGGAGATCGCCAGAAAAACCTCAATAATCCTTGAGAAAGCAGGCATTGATTTTGGAGTCCTGGGCAAGAAGGAAAAGGACAGTGGTAACGAGGTGGTTAGGTTTGGCGAGGAAATGCTGTACCAGACGCTGAAGGAACAAAATACAGAGGCGATTCTTGAATCAGGGGTTAAACAGATTGTAACAGCCGATCCCCATGCCTACAATGCCTTGAAAAATGATTATACCGGTCTTCCCCCTGTTCGGCATATCAGTCAGGTGGTTGCCGAAAAAATTGCCCTGGGAGAGTTGGAACTTAAAGACTGCCAGGATCCGGACCAGGTTTATGTCTACCATGATCCCTGTTATCTGGGACGGCACAACGGGGTCTATGAAGATCCGAGACTTGCACTTGATGCCATAAACGGATTGACCCGGGTGGAACTTGAAAAGAGCCGTGACCGATCATTTTGTTGTGGCGGTGGTGGACTCATGCTGTTTTACGAGCCGGAAGAAGATACAAGAATGGGTGTTTTGAGAGTGAACATGGCTGCCGAAGCCGGTGCAACGGTTATTGTAACCGCTTGTCCTTTCTGTCTGGTGAATATTCAGGATGCGATTAAGGTTGCAGGAAAAGAAGGGCAGATAGAGGCGGTTGATTTTACAGAACTCATAGAACAACATTTGAAATAGTGCAGAATTTAATATAAAAATTTTTTTAAAGGATTAAAGGAGACGATAATGGAAATTTTGGTATGCGTCAAGCGAGTCCCGGATACTGCCGAGAACGAATTTGAACTCAATGGAGCCGGCAATGATCTTGACCGGGATGATCTGGTTTATTCCGTGAATGAATGGGATAACTACGCAGTCGAAGAAGCGATTCAGATGGTTGACAATGTGGGCGGCAGCGTGACCGTCGTGACCGTTGGCGATGATGAGTCCGAAGAAGTACTGCGCCGGGAAATGGCCATGGGAGCCAACAATGGGGTTCTGCTTTCCGATGATGCCTTTGAGGGATCTGATGGACAAGGGATCGCTACCATTTTAAAGACAGAAATTGAAAAAGGCAGTTATGATTTGATTCTTGTCGGTGCCCAGGCAGATGAAGGGGCCGGGCAGGTGGGTGGTATGGTTGCAGCCATGCTGGATTATCCCTATGCTTCTCTTGTCAACAAAATTGATGTGATTGATGATAAGAATATCAAGGTGGGACGGGAGATCGAAGGTGGTAACCAGGAAATGAATGAAATCATTCTTCCCTGTGTTCTTTCCATCCAGACGGGTATCAATGAGCCCCGGTACGTGGGAATTCGGGGTATCAGACAGGTTGCCAAAATAGAAATTCCAGTAAAGGGTGCAGCTGACCTGGGTCTTGATGCCAGCAGTGTGGGTGATGCAGGAGCTAAAACCCGTCGGGTAGATTATTTTGTGCCCGATACTGGGGATGGTGCTGAAATGCTCGAAGGCTCCACCGATGAGATTATTGGAAAATTGATTGAAAAGCTTAAAGCCAACGGAGGACTCTAATCATGACACAGATTTTCGCGTATATACCTTTTAAGAACGGACAGGCAGAAGATGTGGCCTTAGAGTATCCCGATGCTGCAAAAAAAATTGATTCAAGCGCAACACTTACCGCCATTGTAACCGGTTCCGGTTCCGATCTTGATTCCGTTGCCACTGAAATGGCCAAGATTTACGGGGAAGTGATCAAGGTGGATAATGAGGCCCTTGCATATCCCAATGCAGAGGTTGTCCGAAAAGCGTTGGTAAATATTCTTCCCGCCGATGCCATCGTGCTGGTGTCCCATGATACCTTTGGCATGGACCTGGCTCCTGGTCTTTCCGTAAAAATGGATGCGGCCTATGCGGCTGACATCGTTGATTTTGAAGGGCTCGAAGGAACCAGCCTTAAAATGATCCGCCAGGAATTGGGCGGTGCTGTCAGCACCCATGTGACCGCTGATATTTCAAGTGGTGCCGTTATCACGGTAAGACCTGGTGCTTTCGCCCCTGTGGACGGCGGTTCTGCCAGCGGAACCATTACGGATAAGTCGGCAGATGCAGGTGATCTTGCCAGCACCCGAACCTTTCTCGAAATCGTTGAGGCAGAAGCAGGAGATGTGGATATTACCAAGTCCGACGTGCTGGTTTCCATCGGTCGTGGGATTGAGGAGGAAGATAATATCGAAGTGGCCCAGGAATTGGCCACTGCATTGAAGGCGGTTGTCTCTTGCTCCAGGCCCATTGTGGATGCCAAATGGCTTGAAAAATCTCGCCAGGTCGGCACCTCAGGTCAGACGGTTAAACCCAAGGTTTATATGGCCATGGGTATTTCCGGGTCTTTTCAGCACATGGGCGGTGTTAAGGGGAATCCCTTTATCGTGGCCATTAACAAAAATCCCAAAGCCCCTATTTTCCAGGTGGCTGATGTGGGAATCGTAGAAGATATCCTTGAATTTATGCCGGAATTGACCGAGGCTATATCAAGCTTATAAAAGGT
>JAFLJU010000288.1 GCA_022712835.1 Desulfobacteraceae bacterium | reverse complement strand
GCCACCAGTGTTGCTCTCTCTGTGGGTTGCGTATCCATTGCTTTGGAAATTTTTTGGAGATCCCTTGTTTTTTTGGAAATATTTATGCTGTCGCTTGCCGTTTCATCGGCCGGTTTTTCCAGCTTAGGAGGGGTGTTGGCAGCAGCCGTTGTCTTGCCTGCGTATGTCTGGTTTATATAGTTTTGTGTGGGATTGGAAATTTTCATAATCGGTATCTCCTTAGGATTCCATATTGTTATCGGCGACCTGGCGTGCTAATTCTGTCATCCTTTTTACAACAAACTGAGAATCTTCAACAGAAAGGGTCTGGGTTGTTTTGTTATTGTTGTCATCAATGGTTGTGTATGTGAATTGAGTTTTTCCCTTGGTGAAATTTATCTTTTTGCCAAGTTCTTTCTCAATTTGTTCTGTAATTTGCTCTTCGTTTTTTTCCTTGGGTCCTTCGGTGATGATTTTATCAACAATATTGGCTGCAACTTTATCAACAATTGCCTGTCGTTTACCTTCGGAGGAGATGGTTACGCTGTCCGCAGATACCTTATCCGGAATTCCGAATTTGTTTCTGCTCAACATTTTACCCTGGCTTAGCTGCCTGGAGTAAACCTTGAGGACATTTTGTATTTGATATGATGGTATCTGCATAAAATTTTCTCCTTAAAAACCTTATCGGAAGGGGAAAATTAAAACTTTAATTTTTTTTTCAATCATCAAAATTACCATCAGGACCCTTATCAGATGTGATATTTTTTGCTTTTGTTATTATTTTTACCCGGGTCCATTCTGTTTGGGGTTCAATTTTCTTGGCTTTATGTCCGGGCATATGGGATTTTGATTCTAAAATTTGGGAAATAAGAATATCTGCTGTATCCGTTGCATTGAAGACATCCGTCAACAGAGAATAAACAAAATTTTCAACATTTTTTGCCATCCGCTCTCGAATTTTTTTTGGAAGGGCCAATAAATGGGGTTCAAAGGGAAGGTTCAGTTTTTTATAGTCGCCCCCCTTTAATCCTTTTGTGTCGGCATAGGCAACCATTTTAGACCACATCTCTTCGGTAAGCCCCACATCTTTTTGTTTAATGAAAGATCCTGTTTCGTCCAGAATGGCATTTCCGAAATCATTGACCTTGATGCCCCAGGAAATCATCTGCAAAGCCGTGGCTACATTGGCTTTAGTTGTGTGGGTTTTGGATGCAATTGCCCGGAGTTTGTCGGACTTGTTACCAGACGTTCCGTGCTGGGCACCTGATACCCCATAGGGAGACAGGGTTTCATGAATCTGGGTGGTGAGGTCCACGTCTATCCCGGTGCCGCTTTCTTCAATACCATGGGTAGTGCCGTTGTTTAATGCAATCCAGTCCGGAAAAATATCATGGGCATTGAGCCCCTGGATGAGAAATAATGCCTCTTGATCCGTGGAAAGGCCCAGGGTTCCTTTTATCTCTCCGACTTCTGTTTCAAGTCCTGCCCAATCCGGTACAAATGGATTCAGTTCGATGTTGGCCAGCAGGTTCAGATCGTCGGGCATATGGGAGGCATCGATGGCAATGGAGGTGATCCCGGCATCAAACAGGGATTCGATCTCGGCTTTTGCTGGCTCAATCTCTTCTGGTGTTTTTATGCCGAAGTGGTCCGCATGGATGGCCACTGGTATGGTAATTCCCAGTTCATTCATGATGGCATCGGTCTGGCGGGCCATATTCCACAAGCTCACCGGGCAGTATGCGTTGGTGCCGCCTTCCGATCGTGCAATTTCGATGATAATGGCTGCATTGGCTCTTTGTGCAGCAGCAAGGGTTCCTCTTAATACAAAGGAACTTCTGGCGTTTGCGGCAATGGTCATGCACTGACTTTTATTTAACATGGCCCGGTCAATATATTTCCCGCTGACAATGAGGGCTTTTGAGTTTGGAAATAGTTTTTTTATGTTTGGGGGTCTGCCATAGTCAAGGGCAGTTTCAAACTCAATTGAATATTTATTTGGAACGGGCATGTCTGTCTCCTAAAATGGTTTAATTGCATTGCAACCTTATGCGATGCTTCTATTTGCCATGAAAGGGGTCTAAAATCAAGAAATTTAAAATTAATGAATAGACATTCATTGTGTTTTTATATGAAAAAAAATGTATATTCATTTTTATTATAAAAACAAGACAATTCTAAGTCTATGTAAAAACAAGAAATTTAAACGGAAAAATTCTTTTTTGAGGGAAACTATTATGATCTTGACATTTGGTAAAATCTTTTGCTAAATAATGAATTAATATTCATTTGAGTTAGGAGAGGTAACATCGGTTTGCAAAAAAATAAATCGGAAAAATATCATAAAATACTCAATAGTGCCGGAGCCGTGTTCGCAGAATTCGGATTTCATAAGGCCACTATATCCCAGATTGCAGCAAAAGCCGGGGTCGCGGATGGTACATTGTATCTGTATTTTAAAAATAAGGATGATATCCTTTATCAATTTATCAATTTTAAAACACAGGATGTGTTTAAGAAAATGCATGCGGCGGTTGATACTGACCGGAATGCAGAAACAAAACTGAGAAATTTAATCAGATGTCATTTGCTGGCATTTCAAAATGATAAAAATATGGCTATTATTTTTCAGTCGGAAGTTCGGTATCTCCGGGATATCGAGTCTCAAATAAAGGACATCTCAAAAATGTATCTGGATCTGCTGTCAGATATTATCGAGCAGGGTCAGGTAGAAGGGGCCATGCGTCAGGATCTTTTTGTGGGACTTGTAAAACGATTTATTCTGGGGGCTGTGGAAGGGGTTATCTCTACCTGGGTTTCAGCCGAAGGTCGGTATGATTTGGTTGCCATGGCAGATCCCCTTGTGGATCTCTATCTAACAGGTGTCAGAGGGGAATAAATATCATATAGTATATAAATGGTAAAATTTTTTTGAACAAGGCTTTTTGCTTGACGGCAATGGTCATGTTTACTAAAGCTATTGAGTTTAAATTCATTTTGTAAAAAATATTGGGGGGTAAGTTGATATGTCATCCATCATTGGTCCGGCGAGTTATAAATTGTTCGGGTTGTTCCCGACCGCCATTCTTACGTTTATCTTGCCGATTATCGGTATCGGTTGTTTCGCCTACATTATGGCACGGAGAATTGCACCCCTTGTCAGGGCAGCACCGGATAACAGATTTGACAGGCTAGACCAGCGCCTAAAAAATCTTCTGGTGATCTGGTTGGGTCAGTTCCGGCAGCCCAGATACATGTTGGCAGGGGTTCTGCACATCGTTATCTTTGTCGGTTTTTTGATTTTATCCATTCGATCCAGTTCCCTGGTGATTATCGGGCTCTCAGATGGGTTTGTGTTACCCGGATTTGGTGGATTGCTTGGGTCTGTGTACAATTTTATAAAAGATTATGCAGCCACCTTTGTATTGGTCGCTTGTATTATTGCTGCTATTCGGAGGGGAATCTATAAACCCAAACGGTATGCGGTTCCAGAAAAAATCGGTAAGGATCATACGGCAGAGGCTGTGTTTGTATTGGGTATTATCGCAACCCTGATGATATCTGAAAGTCTGTTTGAGGCCTCGGAACTTGCCTATGCTTTCCAGACAATGGGTGAGAAACATTTTTTAGCCCCTCTTTCTTTGGTCTGGATTTTCAAGGGTATGCTTTCGTCTGCTCCATTGGCATTTCTCCAGGGACTCCACATTTTCTCGTATTTTGTCCATGATTTGGCTTTTTTCTTTTTCCTTTGCTTTTTGCCCATGGGAAAACATTTCCATGTCATTACCTCGGTTTTTAATGTGTTTTTTATGAGGGTTAAAAAGGGGAATATTAAGCCGGTTCAACATGGAATTAAAGATGAAGACTTAGATAAC
>JAFLJU010000504.1 GCA_022712835.1 Desulfobacteraceae bacterium | reverse complement strand
AAGTGTTTTTCTGACAGAATTGGGGTTTTCCCGGGTGGCCGGAATTGTGGCCGAACATATGTCCATTGAATCGGGTGAAAGCCTATCAGAAAAAGAGATCGTTTATTTTGCCGATAAGATCTGCAATGGGGATCTCCTGGCACCCGATTATGCCCAGCGCTTTGCCGACAAGCTCAAGCAATTTCCCCGGGCCCAGGAAGAGATTTTGCAACGATACAAAGCAACCCAAAGGATTCAATCCCTGATTGAAGCGGCCGCCGGTAAACCGCTTCATGCCATTTTAAAATAATCGATTAGGACCGCAGATGAAATAAGTTGAACGTATTCATGGAACCGAAGAATTGCGGGGCCTTTAGAGATATCTTTTTACAATCTTGTTTTATCTGTGATATTAGACGCGGATGAAAACAGATAAATTTTATACCTCAAAAGTTGCCCTTGTATCCTTTTCCCATTTTATACATGATGTGTATACAAGTTTTCTATCGCCCCTGCTTCCATTGCTCATCGAAAAATTCTCATTAACCCTGAGCCAGGCAGGTCTTTTGTCCACGGTGATGCAGATACCGGCTGTATTGAACCCTTTTATCGGTCTGGTTGCAGACAACAAGGGACTTGCCAGGTGGCTGGTGATTTTGGCCCCCAGCCTTACCGCCATTCCCATGAGCCTCATCGGTATCACTCCCTCCTATGGCCTTTTGTTGATATTGGTCTTTTTTGCCGGGATTTCCGTTGCCCTCTACCATGTACCGGCCCCGGTATTGGTGGCCAAATACTCAGGGAGCAAAAAGGGTCTGGGCATGAGCTTTTTTATGACCGGCGGGGAACTGGCCAGGACTATTGGTCCGATGTTTGCTGTGGCTGCCGTGTCCGTGCTGGGTTTGGATCATTTTCATTGGGTCATGGTCTTTGCCCTGCTGACTTCCGTTATTTTATATTTCACCCTGGAAAAAGAAGAAGAGAAAACCGCCATTCGAAAAAACGGGTCTCTTAAGGCCTCCTACCGGGAGATCGCCCATGTGCTCAATCCCCTGACGGGGATATTAACGGCCAGGGCTTTTATGCATGCCTCCATGGGCGTTTTTTTAGTTGTGTTTGTGGAGAGAAAAACCGGAAGCCTCTGGTATGGCGGTGCTGCACTTGGCATCTATGAAGCCCTGGGAGTGGTCGGGGTTTTGTCCGCCGGCACCCTTTCCGACTGGCTGGGAAGGCGGCGGGTTCTGTTCTGGGCCCTTGTTACGGCACCGGTTGCCATATTATTGTTTGTTTTCACCACCGGTGCCATTAAAATTGCCATGCTGATGATTGCAGGGTTTACCGTTCTTTCAACCACGCCGGTAATGCTGGCCCTTGTCCAGGAGACCGCCCGGGAAAATCCTTCGGCTGCCAACGGATTGTTTATGATGGTCTCGTTTGCGGCACGGTCCTTTGCCGTGGTGATTGTCGGTGCCATAGGGGACGTGGCGGGTCTTGAGAATATGTTTACCATCAGTGCCCTGGTGGGATTTACGGCCATCCCCTTTTTACTAAAACTTGAAAAATAAAAACCTGAAAAATGGAGGTTGATATGCTGAAAACCAATGTGGATAAAGTGGTTGAAATGTTCCTGGAATGCAAGCCGGGTCAGCCCCGGGTGGGGGCTGGCTGGAAAGTGGACCACCAGGGTCTGCCGTTTCTTTTGCCCAGCATCGGCGGAATAACCCTGAATGTCCAAGTGGGGGAATCGGCCTTTGGCCTTGCCGGGGACCACATCGAACCGGGTGTTTCCTGTACAGCCAATGCAGACAAGCCCAACGATTTTCCCAATAATTCCCTTCAGATTCTTTCCTGTGTGGGAAATGAGGCCAGAATTGTCTCCGGAGAGGCCAAGGGGGAAACCGGTGTGGTGATCGGCCACCATGGCGGGTCAGAGCATATCATCGTGGAATTTGCAACCTCGGTTAAAGAACGGATGACCTATGACGACAAAATTTTGATCCGGGCCAAGGGCCAGGGGCTTGCGCTTGTCGATTATCCCGGAATTAAATTGTTCAACCTGGATCCGACTCTGTTGCAAAAGATGGGCATCCTCCCGGGAAAGCCAGGGGTTCTGAAGGTGCCGGTAACCACCATGGTACCGGCATCCTGCATGGGATCCGGGGTGGGCCGGGCCCATGTGGGTGCCGGAGACTATGATGTCATGACCTCGGATCCCGCCACGGTAAAAAAATATAAACTATATCAAATGCGGTTCGGAGATTTCGTGGCATTGATGGACCATGACAACTCTTATGGCAGGGCCTTTGTCCAGGGAGCCGTGAGTATCGGCATTCTGGTTCATTCCGATTGCCGCCTGGCAGGCCATGGTCCCGGGATATCCACCCTGATGACCTGCCCGACCTCATTGATCGAACCTGTGATGGATTCAAATGCCAATATTGCAAATTTGTTGAAAATCGGTACCCACCGGGGCTGATTCTATTCCAGCCGCTCACAAGACCTAAAATTTATTTATAATTTCCCGGTCTTGTGAGCTATCTATTTTAATAATATAAAAATCCTGGTATAAAGAGAGATTCAATAAATTTTGTTTTATAAGGACGTGAGAGTTGAACACAGATAAAAAAAGTATTCTCCAAAAGGGGCGGGGCAGGACACGGAAACTTGCCAAGCTTGAATATGTATATGAAAAAAATTCCCAGTATTTTGCCCAGGTGTCGGAAAGTGTAAAAGAGCTTGCCATCAATGAAATCAAAAACCTGGGTGGGCATGGACTAAGATCCGTGTTCCGGGGGATTTGGTTTAAGGCATCAAAAGAGGATTTTTATAAAATCAATTATAATGCCCGGTTACTTTCCCGGGTGCTGGCCCCCCTGGTCACCTTTGAGTGCATTGAAAAGGATGATCTTTACAAAGCCGCCAAGAAAATCCGGTGGGAGGAATTTTTAACCATTGATCAAACCTTTTCCATTATGGCCAATGTGTCCGAGTCTGATATCACCCATTCCAATTTTGCAGGCCTGAGGGTCAAGGATGCCATTGCCGATTATTTCAGGGACCGGAGTAACAAACGGCCCAGTGTGGATTCCAAAGATCCCTGGATCACCATTAATGTGCATATCCATCAGAATGTCGCCACTATTTCAGTGGATGCTTCCGGAGGCCCCCTACACAAGAGGGGATATCGGGAGGAGTCTGTATCCGCCCCCATGCAGGAGACCATTGCCGCGGCCATTGTGGCCTTGAGCGAGTGGGACGGATCAACCCCATTGGTGGACCCCATGTGTGGATCCGGTACCTTGTTGTGTGAGGCATTGATGCACTATTGCCGGATACCGGCCCAGATTTTCAGGACAGATTTCGGGTTTGAGCGATTGCCGGATTTTGATCCAGCCTTGTGGGAACGGATCAAAACAGATGCCAATGAAAACATCAAACCCCTGCCCGAGAACTTGATCGCCGGAAGTGATATATCAGAAGTTTCAGTAAATGCCGTGAAAACCAATCTCATGGGCATGCATTTCGGGGGAAATATTCAGATTGATCTTATGGATTACGAGGATATTCCCTGTATTGAAAATTCGGTGATCATTACCAACCCCCCCTATGGGATCCGCATGGGAAAAGACCAGGACATGAACCAATTTTTTAAGGATTTCGGGAGGTTTCTCAAGGAGAAGTGTAAAAATTGTACGGCCTACGTCTATTTTGGAGATCCCAAGTACATTAAAAAGATGCCCTTGTCGCCCTCCTGGAAACGGCCTTTGAAAATCGGAGGGCTGGACGGAAAGCTGGCGAAATATGAACTCTATGATCCCTGGGCGAAAAAGGACCGGGATTCACACTGAACAGGAATGAGAATGGAAGAATCAAAAACAGGTGCTCAATATACCTGTAACGAATACCGTGAAGAAATGATCCTTCTGGGTCTCCAACGCCAGCTTGCTGTGGCGGATCTTTCCCCGGAGAAAAAAGAAGCCCTTTTAACGGAAATTGCCCGGGTTGAAACCTTGATGGGGCTTGACTAACGGCATATCCCCCTTTTCGACCAGATGTTTTAGGGCCTGGTAATGATTTGACAAATCATGCCGGGCCCGGGTATATGTGACAAATAGAATATCCGTATTCGTCCTTGATGTTCTGTTCTTATACGATTTGGCCAACACTAATGAGGGGGGATAAAATGCAGACGATATCTGATTTTTTTCTAGGGTTCATTCCGGGTCCTGTCAAAATGTCTTTGGGACGGTTGAATATTCGAACCAAATTAATTTTTTCCTTTGTTTTTTTGCTCTCGATGATGGTCTGTGCCGGAGGCGCAGGGTTGTTTTTTACCAGTCAGATTAAGGCAAAGGTCGAGATCCTCTCCCAAGTAGCCTCCCCTTTGAATTCGGCTGCCAATCGCCTGGCAAATGAGATGCTCAAATCCCATGCCATTATCCTCTATCTGTTGTCGTTAAATGACAGGTCACAGATTAATGGCCAGAAGCAATTACTTAAAACCCTGAAAGCTGCCATTGAGTTGAATATCAAAACCTTGGCACGGCTTGCCGGGAGCCAAGGGGTGGCCCTGGATATAAAAGAACTGGAACAAGGTCTTACCGGTTTTTTTGTCCAGTCCGCCAAGGCTGTATCAGCCCACCAGTCCCTGTTGGAAAAAGAGCGTCTCTTTGATGAAAAACGGGTCGAGTTTGACCGGAACCGCCAGGAACTGGACAAATTTTTGTCTTTATTTTTAGATTCAGCCCGGACTGCCATCGGCGAGAAAGAAGATGAAGGCCGAAAGCTATCCATGACGTCTACAGCAACGGCAAAACAGGTTTCAACCCTATTGCTGGATATGTTCCAGAAGGATCTGCCGGTCTTATATCGGGGACAGAATTTAAGAACGTTTTTGATTGGATTTCAAGATATCATTAAACGCCTTGCCCTGGAAAAAGAGATCGCCCGGGTCCAGGAGCATCAAGAGAATTTTGAAGCCCTGGCTAAAAAAACAGGTTCCCGGATGAAGCGGTTGAAACGCAAACTTGGCACCCAGGCACAGAAAACAACCTATGATGAAATGGCCCAGGGGTTTGATACACTTCGTGATGTTACCCTGACCACAGACGGGCTATTTCGTCTTAAGGCAGACTATCTGGAAGCGGTCGAAAATATTCAGGAAATGAAAACAAGTCTTTCCAAAACCACTATTTTGGTGACAAAAACCATTGAAAAGTGGCTGTCTGTCAGCGATGAGATGAATACCAATGTCCAGGAAAGTACCAGAAAAGGGGTGAGCCTATCCCTGTTTTATATCAGTCTTATTGTGGTGATAGGGATCATTATCGGTCTTCTGGCAGCGGTTCTTATTATCTCCGCCATTACCACTGCCCTGACTCACCTGCAGGAAAAAGTTCTTGATGTGGAAAAAACCTCGGATTTTTCCGTCCGGGTCGGATCTGAAAAATCCGATGAAGTGGGAAAAACAGCCATGGCCTTTGATAGCCTCATGGGCTCCTTTGAGTCAGCTGTTTCAGACATCAATTCTGTTATGACATCCATCTCCCAGGGCAATTTCTCCCGGCCCATGACCAGTGAGCAAAAAGGGGATTTAGCAAGGTTAAAAAAGAGTATCAATGGGTCCATTGAACTTCTGGCCCAATCCATTGCCCGGATCATCGACATCAGTGACCAGGTGAAAAAAGATGCGACAGCAGTGTCTGGCTCTGCCATAGTTTTGTCAGATAATACAGATGCGCAATCCGCTGCCATTGAAGAAATATCCGCATCGGTAAATCAGATTGAATCCCGGGCCCGAAACAATGAGCAACATGCCATGGAGGTTCGGACCATCAGCAGCCAGGCCATTGAGCAAATTTTAAAAGGAAGAGATCAGATGGCAGCCATGTTGGCATCCATGGAAAAAATTAAAGAGACCAGTGCCAGTGTGGCCGGGGTTATCAGTGTGATTAATGATATTGCCTCCCAGACCACCCTGCTCGCTTTAAACGCATCCATTGAGGCTGCCCGGGCCGGAGAGGCCGGTAAGGGGTTTGCCGTGGTGGCCCAGGAGGTAAAGGATCTGGCTGACAGAAGCAGTAAAGCCGCCTCAGACACCAATCATCAGATTTCAAGCGCCATCGCTGAAGTGGAAAAAGGGGTGGCCAATGCAGGTCAGAATGCCGCAGTGTTAGAGAAGATCAATGCCATTGTCAATGAGGTGGATGGGCTTGTGTCAAAAATATCGGAGTCTTCGGCAGAGCAGGCTGAAAGTATCGGTGCCATTTCCGAAGGACTCGCCCACATGAGCAGTGCTGTGGTAGAGAATGCGGCTGTGGCAAGGCAGACGGCCGATTCCTATGAAAAGATGGCAGAGCGGTCCTCCCTCATGCAAGAGGTGTTGAGCGTTTTTAAATTAAAGTAAAAGATTTGTATTGAAAAGGAAAAAAATGGACCTTTCATATGCCGGATCCCAGTTGCCGTCCATCAAGATTTACCACGAACTCATGGCCAACAAGGTGGGTGATATTCTGCTGGTATCCTCTCCCTATGATGCCTTTATCATGGAAGAGGAAGGCCGGCTGTCCAATCGAATCATCCATGAATACAAGGGGTTGAATCTGTCAAAGCCCCCTCGGCTCACCTGGGTCTCTTCTGCTGATGAGGCGTTTGCCCAGCTTGCAAAAAAGCATTTTGATCTGATCCTTGCCATGCCCAGTCTGGATGGGATGGATGTCTATGCCTTTGGAGAAGAAGCCAAAAAACGATATTCGGATCTTTCATTTTTTTTATTGCTCCACAACACCTGCGACATTGATCACTATATTTGTGATGAGAAGAATGTGGCGGTGGATCGGACCTATATCTGGGGGGGGAATGCCGACCTGCTCCTGGCCATTATCAAGAATTTTGAAGATGAGATGAATGTGGCCTTTGACACGGAAAATGCCAAGGTGAGGGTGATCATCATGGTGGAAGACTCCCCCTATCATTATTCTTCTTTTTTGCCGGTGCTTTACAAGCATATTGTGCTCCAGACCCAATCTGTGATTAATGATTCCATCAATGAAGAACACCGGCTGTTGAAAATGCGGGGCCGGCCCAAGGTGTTGGTGGCCCATACCTATGAAGAGGCCATCGCCCTGTACGAACGATATAAACCCTATGTGTTGTCAGTTTTTTCCGATATGCGGTATCCCAAAGGGGGGAAAGAAGACGAGCACGCAGGGTTCAAACTTCTGACAAGGATCAAGTCCGAGATATCGGATCTGCCCGTACTTGTCTTGAGTACTGAAGAGAAAAACCGGGAAATTGTCGACCAGATTCCCGCCGTTTTTATCAATAAAAATTCTAACAATCTCCATGACCAGATCAAGTCTTTTTTTGTCTCCAAGCTGGGATTCGGGGCATTTGTCTTCCGGATGCCCGATGGAGAGGAAATTGCCCGGGCAACCGGCATGCGGGAAATGGAAAAACTGATCACCGAAATGCCAGACGAGTCTGTTTTATTCCATGCCAAGAACAATGATTTCTCCAGGTGGCTCATGGCAAGAAGTGAAATCGATTTTGCCATGAACCTGAAACCATACAGCATTGATGATTTCAACAATGCCCTGGATTTTAAGCAATTTCTCATTGACAGCATCCGGGCCAGAAGACGGGGGTCCCGTCAGGGCCATGTCATTGAGTTTGATTCTGAAAAATTTGATTCAGACACCGATTTCATGAAAATCGGTGGCGGCTCCCTGGGGGGTAAAGCCCGGGGCCTTGCCTTCATGGCCTCTCAGATCAAACGGGATCCATCCCTGGCCCAAATCTTTCCCGATGTGGATATCCGCATTCCCCAGACATTTGTCATTGCCACGGACGGGTTTAAGATGTTTGTCGAGGAAAATAACCTGACCCAGATACTGGAGTCTGATCCACCTCTTTCTGACAGCCAGGTGGTTGACCGGTTTGTTGCGGGTAAATTTCCTGACTGGCTGGAAGTCAATCTTAAAGCCTATCTTGAAAATGTGCGATATCCCATTGCCGTCCGGTCCTCTTCCCTCTTTGAGGATGCCCATTACCAACCCTTTGCAGGGCTTTATAACACCTATATGCTGCCCAATTCAGATCCAAAGCTTGAAAAGCGCCTGGAGCGGTTGATTCTGGCCGTGAAGCTAGTTTATGCCTCTACCTATTTAAAGGCACCGAGGTCCTATGCCAAAAGCACGATGCATAGAACCGAGGATGAGGAAATGGCGGTTATTCTCCAGCAGCTCACCGGTATGCATTATAAAAATTATTTTTATCCGACCATATCCGGGGTGGCCCAGTCTTACAACTTCTATCCCATTGCCCATCTTAAGGCAAAGGAAGGGATCACCTACATTGCCCTGGGCCTTGGCAAAATTGTGATGGAAGGGGAGAAAACCTTGCGGTTCTGCCCCAAATATCCCCAATTTCTTCCCCAGTTTTCCATTGTGGGTGATATCCTTGAAAATTCCCAAAAGCATTTTTATGCCCTCAAAACAGATGGCTTCCCAAGCAATGGCAACTTTGTTGACCATTCAAAAGAGGACCCTACTCTGACCAGGCTTGATTTGGGTGATGCCATGGATCACCCGGCGGTTCAGTTGTTGTCCTCCACCTTCCATGTCCAGGACAACCGAATCCGGGATTCTTTTTCAGCCAATGGTTTTCCAATATTGACCTTTGCCAATATCCTGAAATATGATACCTTTCCCCTGGCACAAATTTTAGAAGAGGTGACAAAGATTGGCAGCCGGTGGATGGGATCCTCAGTGGAAGTGGAGTTTGCCGTGAATCTGCCTGGAGAGGAGGGGGGCCGCCCTGAGTTTTCCCTGCTTCAAATTCGGCCCATGGGTCGTTACAAACAGAACCTCGGAGTGAAAATTACCAAAGATTTAATTGACCAAGCCTTTTGTTATTCAAGTTTGTCTCTGGGCAACGGAGAATACAAAGATATTTATGATCTGGTCTATGTGGACCCTGTTACCTTTGACCCGGGAAAAACCGCTGAGATTGCAGCCCAAATTAATAAAATTAACGGGTTGTTCAATGAGAGTGGACGCAAGTACGTATTGATAGGGCCCGGACGTTGGGGCTCCTCGGATCGATGGCTGGGGATTCCAGTGGGGTGGAATGATATCTCCAATGTGGGAGTGATGGTGGAAACCACCATTGAAAGCATCAAGGCCGACCCCTCTCAGGGGTCCCATTTTTTCCAGAATATCACCTCCCTGGGTATATCCTATATTACGATTTCAAACAAAGGGGATGATTTTATCGATTATAATTTTTTTAAGTGTCAGACCTGTGAAAACACCACCCAATATTTAAAACATATCCATTTTGATACTCCCATTAAAATACTGGTAGACGGGAAAACTTCCCAGGCGGTTCTCATGCCGGATCTACCAGGGGAACCAGAAGAGCTAATGGATGATATCCCTGTTATCGAGAAAGAATGATTTCTTAAGTATTCTTTAGGATGAATTATAAGGACCCCTGTATGAAAATTTTGATTGTGGATGATGAAACAATTTCCAGAAAAATTCTGATAAAAAATATGGAATCCCTTGGGGAATGCGTGGCCGTTGATAATGCCAAAGAAGGTCTTTCCGAGCTGGACCTGGCCGCAAAAAAAGAAGTTCCCTTTGATCTTGTCTCCCTGGATGTGTCCATGCCCGGGATGGACGGAAGGCAAATGCTCCAGCATATTCGAAAACGAGAATTGGCTGCAAAAATCCCCAAAGAAAACCGGGTAAAGGTGATCATGGTGACCTCCCGCATGAACATGGCCACCATCAAAGCCTGTATCAAGATGGGATGCAATGGATACCTGTCAAAACCGGTAAGCAAATATCAGCTGCTGACAACCCTGGGAAAAATAGGGTTTGAAATTGCTGACGCCCAAAAAGAAACAGATACAAGCAATCACACCGGTGTGGTGACGGAAATTATCCAACGGTTTTACAAGGGAAAGATTGAACTGCCGGTATTTCCTCACATTGTCAAAGAAATCCAGGAGTGCCTTGAAGGCGATTCTCCTTCCATAGAAGATCTGGCCAAAATTGTTGAAAAGGATATTGTGATTGCCAGCAAGCTGATCTCCATAGCAAATTCTCCTCTATACAAAGGGCTTGATACCGTAAACAACCTGAATGCAGCCCTTCTCAGGCTGGGGATGAAGGCCACCCAGGGGGTGATTTCTGCGGTGGCAGCCAGGAATCTGTTTGAATCCAAAAACGCTTCCCTGAAGCGGGTGCTGGAAGAGCTCTGGATGCACTCCTTTGCCACCGCCTGCCTGGGAAAAAGCCTGGGAGATGTGCTAAAAATAAAAAATACGGAAAATATATTCTTGATGGGCATTATCCATGATATTGGAAAAATGCTGCTCCTGAAGGCCGTTGTGGATCTTTTCCCGGAAGAGTCTGTGGAGGACCCGGAGTTCCAGATTGCCATCCATGAGATTCATACCACTTTCGGGGCAGCATTGTTGAAAAAAATGAGATTTTCCCAGGAATTCATCCAGGTTGCCGAGTTCCATCACTGGAACGCCTTTCCAAAGGAAGCGGAACCTGAACTTCTAATCATCAACCTGGCCGATATACTGACCCATGAGCTTGGGTTTGGGTTTGCGAAGGATGGACCCGGGGAGGACGGTTCCGAGAAAACCACTGAACCCGAAACAAACACCCAGGAAGAAAAACTTAACCGAATCACCTCATTATCCTCCTTCAAACGATTGGGGCTTGAACTTGATGCGGTTCTGGAGATCTGTAGCCAGGTAAATGCCACGGTCAAGGAATCTGCCCGGGCGTTTTAAAACAAAAACGCCTTGATCCTATCCTTAGATTAATGCTAAGCCAATTGGGAATCATCAAGTACCCGATTGAAATTATCAGTATTTCAACTATCTATTGATCAGGAGGCTCCTTTTTATGAACCCCTTCCAAGATATATCCCGCCTATTCAAAATGAGTGACAACCCCATCACAACCATAGATTCCCACACTGAAGGAGAAAGCACCCGGTTAATTATAGAGGGCGTTGGGGAGATCCCCGGCAGCACCATGATGGAGAAGATGACCTATTTTAAAACCCATCATGACAAGGTGAGGTGTTTATTGACAAAAGAACCCAGGGGGTCCCGGGAGATTCTGGCTGCCATGGTTACCAAAAATGTGACGCCCGATGCGGCCTTCGGGTTGATATACATGGATGCAAAACGATATCCCTATTTGTGCGGCCATGCCACCATCGGGGCAGTCGTCACCCTTGCCCAAACCGGGTTTCTTGAATTGGGTGAGGGGGAAAATACTATTTTGATCGACACCCCTTCGGGTACCATGGAGGCCAGGGGGTTCGTTACGAGTGGGAAGGTGGATTCTGTGGCCATAGATATGATCCCTTCTTTTGTATTGGATACCAACCAGAAGATTGAGGTTGAGGGGTTTGGGCAGGTTCGCCTTGATTTGGTCTGTACCGGCGGTTTTTTTGCCATGGTGGATGCGGTTAAACTTGGGATTGAGCCAGTGATGAACAATAAAGATTTATTGGTGGATCTTGGCATGAAAATCATAGACGCTGCCAATGAACAGCTTGAGGTGGTTCATCCAAGTCGGCCCGATGTAAATACCGTAGATGTGACCGAGTTTTATGATTCCAGGGTAAAAGACAAGGTGAAAAATGGGAAGGCCTCGGGCCGGGGGATGGTCATTTATGGAGAGTCCCATATGGACCGTTCTCCCTGCGGAACGGGCACGGCAGCCAAACTTACCCTACTGCATCATTATGGTAAAATCAAGATGCACCAACCCTATCTCAACTATAGCCCTTTGGGCACCTGTTTTGAAGCCGAACTTGTAAACGCAGCAAAGATAGGGCAGCTTGATGCGCTTGTCACCCGGATAAAGGGAAGGGCCTGGGTCACCGGCCTGCATCAGTTTGTACTGGACAAAACAGACCCTTTTCAACAAGGATATATGGCATGATGAACCCCACCCCGGATTTAATTTTGTATAATGGCAGTCTCCACACTCTGGATGAAAAAGTACCCTTTGCCACTGCCGTGGCAGTAACAGGCAATAAAATATCGGCCCTGGGCGCTGACAGGGATATTCTGGATCTTGCCGGTCCTGCCACCCGAACAATAGATCTTAAAAAAAAACTGGTACTGCCGGGCTTTTGTGATACCCATTTTCATTTTTATGAGTGGGCCGTCAATTATGACAGCATTGATTTTTCAAAAACGACCCGTTTTTCCGGTATGGAAACGGCTATCCAGGAAAAGGCGGCCCAGGTAGGGCCGGGTCAGTGGGTGTTGGGCCAGGGGTTCAACGAATCAGAATGGCCTGAAAATAAAATGCCGGACCGTAAAGACCTTGACCGGGTGGCACCGGACAATCCTGTGTGCATCTGGCGGTGTGACCTGCACCTCGCAGTAGCCAATTCTTTGGCCCTCAAGCTTGCCCACATTGATGAACAAACAAAGGACCCCGATGAAGGGGTCATCGTCCGGGATGTTACCGGTTTTCCCACAGGGGTTCTCAAGGAGTTGGCGCCCAACCTGATCCGGGAAGTGATTCCCCAACTATCGGAACCCACCCTTTTGACAAATATGGAAAAGGCCATTTCCCATGCCCATGGTCTGGGGGTGACCTGCGTCCATGACATCCGGCTCATGGGGGGAGGCGAGGGGGCAGATGCCCTTAAAATCTGGCAAACACTTGAGTCCTCCGGACGATTAAACCTTAGATGCCATGTGGCCCTTCCAGGAGAGATGACGGACCAGGCAATCGCCCTGGGGCTTCAGTCGGGATTTGGAAATGACCGGTTGAAAATAGGGCATTTAAAATTCTTTTCCGACGGCGGCATGGGGGCAAGGACCGGCTGGCTCACCGAAAAATACCTGGATGCCGATTACGGCATGCCCCTGACACCGGTCAGAAAGATAGAAGCAGCTGTGATGAAGGCGGACAGGGCAGGACTTTCCTGTATGGTCCATGCCATTGGGGACAGGGCCTGCCGGGAAATTATTGCCATGTTTGAAAGAATTGAACAGCAAAATATTAGCCGTTGCCGGATTCCCCACAGAATGGAGCATCTTCAGATGATCTTGCCCGAAGATTTAGAGAAATTAAGCCAACTTGAAAACTTGGCGGTCTCCTGTCAACCCAATAATTTGAGTCTGGATATTTCCATGATTGATGAATGTGTCGGTCCCAGGGGTAAATATGCCTATGCCCTCAAAAGCATATTAAATACAGGTGTTCCCATGTGCCTAAGTTCCGATGCCCCGGTGGCAGATCCAAATCCCTTTGCCGGTATTTATTCGGCTGTTACCCGGAAACGGATGAACAAAACACCTGTTCAAGGATGGTACCCGGAACAGTCCCTTAGCGTGGCAGAAGCGGTACGGGCCTATACTCTGACCCCTGCTCAGACGTCCTGCTGCGATCATATTATAGGATCCATAACCCCTGGGAAACTGGCAGACCTGGTGGTGGCGGACCAGAATATTTTTGAGATTTCGCCGGACGCCATTGCCGATACCAAAATTTGCCTGACCCTTTTTGATGGGAAAATTGTCTATGAACGATAGAGATTTTAACCATCTGAATACGATGTTTGACTGGTCGGAAGACGGGTTGCTGATATGTGATGCCCAGGGCAGAATCCTTAAAATGAACCGGGCTGCTGAAAGACTCAATGGGATAAAGGCACCCGAGATGGTGGGCAGGGACGTGAGAGCCCTTGTCCAGGAAGGGCAGATCAATCGATCTGCTACCCAGGAGGTTCTGGATACCCATCGCCAGGTCAGCCTGGTCCAAACCACCCCCCGATCCGGGATTACCCTCCTGGTTACCGGCACTCCGGTCTTTAATGCCGAAAATGAAATTCTTTTTGTGGTGGTCAATGAACGGGATATTTCCCTGATAGAAGATATGAAGCGGGAGCTTGCCCAGGCCCGGCAGGAGTCTGAAAAGATGCGGGATGAACTCTCCGAACTCACCCTGCTGGAACTTAAGAACAATCATATTGTGGCCGAGAGCAATTCCATGAAGCAGACCCTGCGGCTGGCCATGAAATTGGCGAAAATAGACGCCTCCAATATTTTGATCCAGGGGGAGTCCGGAACGGGCAAAGGATTGCTGGCCAAATTCATTCACACAAATAGTAGGTGGAGTAAAAAATCCTTTATCCAGATTAATTGTGCAGCCCTGCCGGAAAATCTTCTGGAGGCGGAATTGTTCGGATATGAACAAGGGGCCTTCACCGGGGCAAAGGAATCGGGAAAAGCCGGGCTTTTCGAGCTGGCAGCAGGGGGAACCCTCTTCCTGGACGAAATTGGTGAGTTGTCATTGGGCGTCCAGGCCAAATTACTCAAATATCTGGACGACCATGAGATCATGCCCATTGGCGGCACAATTGCCAAAAAAATTGATTGTTCGATCATTGCCGCCACCAACCGGAACCTGGACCAAAGAACCTCGAAAAAGCAATTTAGGCTGGATCTTTTACACCGGTTAAATACCTTTACCCTGTCCATCCCCCCCCTGCGGGACCGACCGGAAGATATCCTGGAACTCACGGCCACCTGTCTTAAACGCTACAACAAACGCTACAATCGCCGCAGCTATATCGGATACAAAGCCTATGATGCCCTGAAGTCTTATTGCTTTCCGGGAAATGTCAGGGAGCTGATCAATATTATCAAACAGGCTGTGGTCATGTGTGACCGCAGATTTTTGGATGATTATATTGTCCGGGCAACTGAGAATGTGCAGCCCCGGGTGACGGCCGTGCCATCTTCCGCTCAAAATGCAAGTCTTCCGGAAAAGATTACGGTGATGGAATATGAGACGCTCACCCAGGCGGTTAAACAATGTAGGACCACCCG
>JAFLJU010000579.1 GCA_022712835.1 Desulfobacteraceae bacterium | reverse complement strand
CACCAGGATTGGCATGGATCCCTACCAGGGGGCCTGATACCCGAAAAAACAGGGTGGCCTTCTGGCTGGCCCGGGCCCTGCCCGGAAAGGTAATCACAACACCCTCTGTAACAGGATAGGGATGGACCACACCCACGGTTCTGGTCTTTTTTTCCAATTGTTTTGTTTGCCCACCGTTCTTTGTTCCCAGGGATTCTGAAACCTGTTGGGTGTTTATCAGCCCTAATTGCCAAGCCAGGCCAACAGCCAGGCAAAGCAGAAATCCCGAGACCAGGATGCCCCACCGTCTATTCTTCTTCATTGATTTACTTCCTCTCGTTTTTTTAACCATGCAAGGGTCTTTGGGGTACCGTGACCTGCCAAAAAAGTTCTGAGCAACAGCCAGGGGGCCTGTTTAGGCGCGATATCTCCGCTTTCCACTTTTTCCCAGGCACAAAATATCAGGCTATCAAGACTTGCAACCAGCCAGACCGAGGGGATTTCAAGACTGACACTCCCCTCATCTTTAAGCTCTTGGACAAGGGTTCTGGCCTGGGCCAGATGCCTAAGATAGCTTGCCTTGACCCGGGGTTCCATTTCCTTTGCGGGATGATCAAAATAGGCAGACACATTGAGACTTGCCCCAAGGGGAACAAGTTGGCACACAATATCGACCAATTTTTCCCTTGCCAACAGCTCGCTTTCCATAATCGGGGTGACCACTGCCTGGAGTTCTTCACCTGCAGCCAGTTTTATTTCGCTGATGAGATCTGCCCTGGACTTAAAATAACGATACAGGGTTGCTCTCCCCACCCCGGCAGCACTGGCAATTTCATCTAAACCTGCATTGCCATTTAGTGCAATACACTCAATGGCATGTTTAATAATTCGTTCCCTTGTGGTCTGGCTCATACCTTCCTCCAAAATAAAAACATCCCATATGAGACTTCGATGTCTCACATGGGATGTAAAAATACAGCATATAATAATTCTGTCAACCCAAAATACTAAAACCTATTCATTTCTTAAGTTTCCGACCACCTAATTTTTGTCTTAAAAAAATCATATGGGATGTTCGTGATATAGTTTTTACTTAACGGGCATCGATCTTATAACCAAAATTTTCCGATATAGCACCGGTGATGTTAATATCCTTGATTAGGGTATCAGCCAGCATTCGGATAAATGTCATCTTATCCTCCTTAGGATAAACCGGTACCGGCTCTCCCTGAATCTTAGCCAATTCCCCAGCCCACTGAATAGCGTCTCCCAGATTCCCCAACCGATCAACCAGTTTGAGCGCAAGCGCTTTTTGCCCTGTATACACCCGGCCGTCGGACAATTTTGCCATAATATCTAAGTCTATGTTTCGGGCCTTGGCCGCGTCAGAGACAAACTGAAGGTGAAGCTCATCCACCAATTGCTGAAAAATCTTTTTTTCGTTGTCTTTAAGTTCCCGCAGGGGAGATCCCATGTCTTTAAACTCCCCGCTCTTGATCACCACAGACCTGATACCGATTTTTTTAGCAATTTCCATGAGGTTGGCATATTCCATGATCACACCGATGCTCCCGGTGATGGTCCCGGGGTTGGCAACGATTCCCTGGGTGGCTGCCGCCACATAATACCCTCCGGAAGCGGCCACCGACCCCATGGAGGCGATCACTTTTTTTTCAGCACGTGTTTTAATCAGCTCTCTGTATATTTCCTGGGAAGGCCCGATCCCGCCTCCCGGGCTGTCAATCCGAATAATAATGGCTTTAATATCATCATTTTCCCGAAATCCCTTGATATCCTCAATGATTTTTTTGGATGACATAATGGGGCCGATCACTTCCACAATTCCGATATTTCCCTTTTGTCCCCCAAGGGACTCGGAAAACCCGGTATCCATTACTTGTGAACTGACATAAACAAGCCCTACACACCCTATAAAAGCTGTGGTCATACAGGCCGAGATCATGGTTAGGAAAAACAAAAAGGGGTGTCGTCGTGAAAACATAAATGGGTATCCTGTATAGGGTTAACGGTTCTTGATTATAGCATCCGATTATAGCATCGGGTTAAAACATCCGATCATAGCATCTGGTTAAAGTATCAGGTAACAATAATAAAAAAAAGGGGCCGGATAAAATAATCTTTATCCGGCCCCCATATCACTATTGAATAAGCAATCAACTACATTTTGCGTTATTCTTTTTCTTCGGTATCTTTTTCTACTTCTACTGTATCTTTTTCGACTTCTACTTCTACAGTATCTTTTTCTTCTGTGCTATCTGCTTCCTGGGATTTATTGGCTTCTAATTGCTCCTGGATATTATTCCGAAGCAGTTCACCAAAGGAAGAGGTGGCAGGTTTCATGTTCTTTGCAAAGTCTTCAAGATACTTGTCATCATCATCTTCCAAAAGACGTTTGATGGAAAGTCCAATCCGTCTTTCATCGGAATTAATATTCATTACTTTGGCCGTAATGGTTTCTCCGATCTGATAATGCTCTTTCGGGCTCTTGATGTTTTCTTTACTGATTTCAGAAACATGAACAAGACCTTCTATCCCTTCTTCCAATTCCACAAACACACCAAAGTCGGTCAGGTTGGTGATAACACCAGAGATTTCTTTGCCCACTTCATAGCGTTGTGCAACGGATTCCCAAGGATCTGCCTGGGTCTGTTTGATACCCAGAGAGAATCTTTCATTGGATTTGTC
This sequence comes from Desulfobacteraceae bacterium, assembly GCA_022712835.1. The sequence continues at coordinate 12,802 of JAFLJU010000579.1, read as the reverse complement.
GATATCAAGAACCACTGCCTGGATAGTATCATTTTTCTTGTATACTTCAGACGGATGCTTGATGCGTTTTGTCCAGGAAATATCAGAAATATGCACCAAACCGTCAATGTCATCGTCAATGCCGATGAACAGACCAAATTCTGTGATATTCTTGATTTTACCCTCAATGATTGTTCCCACAGGATATTTCTGAGAAATAATTTCCCAGGGGTTGTCAACGGTCTGTTTGATACCCAGAGAAATTCTTCTGTTCTCCGGTTTCAGGTCAAGTACAACCGCCTCAACTTCTTCCCCTACGGCAACCATCTGGGATGGGTGACGTACTTTCCGGGTCCATGACATTTCAGACACATGGATCAACCCTTCAACACCCTCTTCCAACTCAATGAAAGCACCGTAATCAGTCAAGCTAACAACCTTGCCTTTTATTTTGGAAGCAATGGGATATTTTTCAACAGCAGTAGTCCAGGGATCAGGTGTCAACTGTTTCATACCAAGGGATACTCTTTCTTTTTCAAAATCAAAGGAAAGAATTTTTACCGTGATATTATCACCGACGGAGAAAAGCTCTGACGGATGTTTAACCCTACCCCAGGAAATATCGGTGATATGAAGCAATCCATCCACACCGCCAAGATCCACAAAAATACCATATTCTGTAATATTTTTAACAATACCGTCCATGACCTTGTCATTCGCAATGGTCTCAAGGGTAGTGCTTCTCTGCTCATCCCGTTTGGCCTCAAGAAGAACCCTTCTTGACAATACGATATTGTTTCTTTTCTTATTGTATTTGAGGACTTTAAAGGTATAAGTCTTGTTAACCATTTCATCCATATTACGGATGGGGCGCAAATCCGCCTGGGAACCAGGCAAGAAAGCCAGCAAGCCGATGTCAACGGAAAAACCGCCTTTGACCCTGCTTGTGATGACACCCTCAATGGTCTCGTCTGCATCATAAATGTCTTTGATAGCATCCCAGACTTTTACTTTTTTCGCTTTTTCATGGGACAAAAGAACAGTTTCCTCTTCTTCATCCCAAACTTCAATCATAACCTCAAATTCATCATTGACGTTGACATTTACATTGCCTTCCTCATCAATGAATTCATGAATAGAGATCTGGCCTTCAGACTTATATCCAACGTCAACAAGAACTGTTTCCCTGCCAATGGATATAACTTTTCCAGTAACTACCTGCCCTTCTTCAAATTTGCTAAGGCTGGATTCATAAATGCCTAAAAGCTCTTCCATACTCTCTTCGCCGGTGATGTCATCCATCCCAGGTCCAGATACTTCTTCCTGTGTCTCTAATTCGTCTGTATTCATTTCTTGGTCTTCGTTTTCTTCAGCAATGTTGTTCATTAATAATATTCCCCCTAATCGAATTTTTTTGCACCCGTACAGCCTCGAACAAAGACAGTCCGAGTACAATTTGCCTTTATAGCAACTCAAAATAGAATAATCAAGCCAATTTTACTTAATTTCTAACCTTTTTGGATATAATTTAAAATTTCATCCACCACTTCTGGAATGGTTAGATAAGAGGCATTAATTTTGAATGCATCTTTCGCCGCCTTCAATGGCGCTTCTTTTCGTTGGGAATCATTGACGTCCCTTTTTTCCATTTCCCGTTGAACTGTTTGCAGGTTCTTTTCCGGTTCAACCATTTGGGCATATCTCCTTTTTGCCCGGACCCCAAGGTCGGCAAAAAGAAAAAATTTAAAGGGCGCATCGGGGAAAACCACCGTGCCCATATCCCGCCCTTCAAATATTGCATCCTGATTGTCGGCAATATTTTTCTGGATACCAAGTAATGCCGCCCTGATCTGCGGTCTTGCCGAGGTGGCCGATGCGAGCATTGTTATTTCCGGGGTCCGGATAAACGGTGTAATATCCTTATTAGAAGAGGTCAGCAAAAGCGTCGCCTCATCCAGATTAAAATTCAAATCCAGACACGCAAGAAAGGTATCAAGGCTTTCATCATTTTCCCAGTCAACCCCCTGATTCTTTATTTCATAGGCAACCCCACGGTAAAGGGCACCGGTATCCACATAGACACAACCTAATTTTTTGGCCAAAAGATTCGAAATGGTTGTTTTCCCAGCGCCTGCCGGCCCGTCAATGGTTATAATTCTATGTTTCATGATCTATCCAACACCTTTTTTAATGCTTTGATAAAAATTTTGTTTTCCTCTTTGGTTCCGGTGTTCACCCGCAAAAAGGTATCAAATCCATAGGATTTTAATCCCCTGACGATGACGCCGTGACTTAGCATCCGGGTAAACACTAGGGAGGCATCTGTCTTCAAATCAACCATTAAAAAATTAGATTGGGTGGGAAGGGTGGAAAGCCCCATCTTCGTCAGTTCAGAACTAAGAAAATCAATCCCCTCATGGGTGGCGCGAATACTAATATTCAAAAAATCTTCATCCTGGATCGCAGCTTGTGCCGCCACCTGGGCCAGGGTGTTCACATTAAAGGGCTGACGAATTCGATTTAAAACTTGAGCAACCTCCCTGTCCATGATCCCATACCCGATTCTGAAACCGGCAAGACCATAGGCCTTGGAAAAGGTTCTCAAGGTTACCACCCGGGGGTCCTTTAAGGGGGCATCCAGGGAATTGAACACATTTTCGTCCCGGACAAATTCAATATAGGCCTCATCCACCACAATGATCACGTTTTCTGGTATTTTTTGGGCAAATAAAGCAAATTCATCTCGGGTGATCGTACTGCCCGTTGGATTAAAGGGGTTGGTGATAAAAACCATCTTTGTTCGGGGTCCGACGCTTTTGACTATCTCATCCAGATTGGTGCCATAGTCTTTGAGGGGCACCATGACCGGAACCCCCTTGGCGGTTTTTACACTGATCTCATACATTAAAAAGGAGGGCAAGGGCATGACCGCCTCATCCCCCGCATTTAAAAACCCATGGGCCAAAAGGGCTATAATGTCATCGGAGCCGTTTCCCAGAACAATGGAATCCGTGCCAACCTGAAACCTTTGAGCCAAAGCTAAGCACAATTCATGGGCAACCGGTTCCGGATATCGATTCATACGGGGAAGCGCTTCATTCACCGCATCCAACACCCGGGGGGAAAACCCCAATGGATTTTCGTTGGAAGCCAGTTTTACCGCATTTGTGATATTGTAATCCCTCTCCAATTCCTTTAAGGGCTTGCCCGCCTCATATGCTTTAATGGTCTCAACCGAGGCACTGATTTTAAACTTCATGGAATGTATCTCCTCCTGGTAAAAAAACAATATTTAGTTAGGATTTGAATTTTTGTCAACAACTATGGTAGGAATTGACCTAAACAAGCATTACATACAATCTTAAAATAAGAGGTAACATGAACCATAAGGTGATGACCGGTATCGAAAACCTGAAAACCAATCCCCCAACATATTTAAAGGGAAAACGCCTGGGATTGCTGGTAAATCCAGCTTCAGTGGACAAATCCCTTACCCCAAGTCTTACGATTATCAACCAATTATTCCCACGCCAACTAAAAGCATTGTTTGCCCCCCAGCACGGCCTATATGCGGAAAAACAAGACAATATGATCGAATCGGACCATGGAATTGAGCCCCAACTCAACATCCCTGTTTTCAGCCTATACAGCGAAACCAGGATTCCAACCCCCGAGATGCTTGACCACATAGATACCCTGATCATTGATATCCAGGATGTCGGCACACGGGTATATACCTTTATATATACCATTTCCCATTGCATTGAAATGGCGGCCAAGCTCAATAAAACCGTTGTTATTTTAGACAGGCCCAACCCAATAGGAGGACGAGTGGAAGGGAATGTTTTGGAACCTGATTATGCCTCTTTTGTGGGTCGATTCCCCATTCCCATGCGCCACGGCATGACCGTGGGCGAGATTTCCCAATTTTTTAACCAGACCTTTGATTTGGGCTGTGATCTAAAAATCATCCCCATGACCGGGTGGAAACGCAGCATGTACTGGCAGGACACAGATCTTGTCTGGTTGCCCCCCTCTCCCAATCTGCCCACTCCCCTGTCCTGTATGGTTTATCCCGGCCAGGTAATTTTTGAAGGCACCAATATCTCCGAAGGCCGGGGAACCACCCTGCCCTTTGAGCAATTTGGCGCACCGTTTCTGGACACAAAAGCCATGGGAGAAATAGCGTCAAATCATATCCCAGGAGCTTTTCTTCGGCCGGTCAATTTCGAGCCCACCTCGGGCAAATGGCAGCAACAGGCATGTAAGGGCTTTCACATCCACGTTACCTCACGGGAAAATTTTTCACCCTATCTGGCCTCCCTTCTTCTCATGCAGCTTATCCTAAAATTTCACCCAGATGCCTTTGAATTCAAGCAACCACCCTATGAATATGAATATGAACGCCTGCCCATGGACCTGATCCTGGGTAGCCGGGATCTGCGGGAAAAAATTGTGAATATGGAAGACTTAAAAGTTCTTGAAACAAACTGGCAAAAGGGACTCACTCAATTTATGATCGATTCAAAAAAGTACTATCTATATGACTGAAACTAAACCGCCAAAAAAAGATTCATTAAAGAAAGATCCATCGGAAAAAGAACCGCCGGAAAAAAAATGGGAGCGAATGAGCTTCAAAGGCAACAAGGTATGGGTTGCTTTCATGAGGGATGGGCAGCTTCTGGAAAACAAGGACAAGGTTCTGATAAAATATAATTTAACCCAGGACTATGAGTACTGGATAAAAAAGGAAAGCCTGGAACCTCTTGACCAGGCGGTTCCGGCAGGGGCAAAAACCAGCCCCCATTCACCAAACTCACCAAAGTCTTCAAAACAGGGCCATCACCAGGAAAATCTGCCGAAAGATTGTATTCAAATATATACAGACGGAGCATCCTCTGGGAATCCGGGCCCCGCAGGTATCGGTGCGCTTCTGATTTATCATGAAAACCAAAAACAAATTTCCCAAAGTATTGGGATTGCCACCAATAATATAGCGGAGCTAACCGCCATTAAAATCGCAATTTCCCATTTAAAACGCTACGATCTGCCCGTGCGTATTTTCTCGGATTCCAGTTATGCAATCGGGGTGCTGACCCGTGAGAGCCAACCCCAGGCAAACAAGGAGTTGGTATTGGAAATTAGGCGCCTGATACAAAATTTTAAGGAGATAAAATTTATAAAGGTAAAAGGGCATGCCGGTATTAAAGAAAATGAAGTGGCCGACTTTCTTGCCACCTCTGCCATATTGCGACCTCTGCCATAAAAAAAGGGCTGTAATTAAACAGCCCTGTATTACCAAACGCGTGTAACCCTATTTCTTATTTTTTCAACTCATTGAGTTCTTTTTCAAGTGCCGCAATTTTTTCTTTATCATTATCATTATCAACCGGTGCATCGACACCTTCATCATTTTTCCATGAATCTTTAAGCTCATCAAACCCCAGATAGAGAGCAAGACCACCACCCAGCAATAGAACCGCAGGAATACAGCCAGCAAGAAGATTCAAGAATTGACCAAACCAAACGGCCAGACCGACAACACCGAGAAGAACTGCAACAGCTCCACCAATTAACGTTTTCATAATAATATCCTCCTTAAGGCTTTTAGTTCAACTATAATAAATGTGATACCATTTAACAGATAATGCGATTGTTAATAGATAAAGAGAAATAACACAGGGAATAATTTTAATCAAGGCTATTTTAGTCCACCGGCTCTCTTGATCAAAAGCACCTGTTGGCCGCTTGTTTCGAATATTTTCCCCTCCATTTGGCACCCCTTGGCAAGAATAATTAAGATTGCCATTGCCCCTAAGCTTTGATACTAATTGAATCCTAAAAATGCATTGTTTTTATGGTCATAAAAAGAAGGAACATTCCATGAATTTATTTCAAAAGATTAAACGCCTTGTGCCCAATACCAGAGCCAGGCTTCGCCAATATATAGATTGCCTGTTAGGGGACACCCAGGACTACTACACCAGTATTTACCCCGGGAATCTAAGCTATATCATCAAAAAAATCATGACCCGCCTTGTTAGAAAAATCCCCTTTGATGACCATAACCTTGATAAAATTAAAAATATCGAACCAGATTGTATTGTTGTGTTTGCAAGTAAAAACAAACGAATATTTGATTTTTTATATTACCACACAAAACTTGCCCCCCTTAATTTGCCTTTTCCTGAGGTCGGGTTTGACTTTAGCTTTTTTTTCCTTTTACCTATCAAAAGGGTTGCCAGAATTCTATTGTCCCACTTTGATTATTTTCTTCATCATTTCCATGTCAAGGATCTTTATACATCCGGGGTTGCACAAAAAGAACTCCTAAACAAAAAAACCGGGTTTGTCTTTCTCATTGAAGAAGAAAATTTTTACAAACGATTCATAAAATCCACCCCAGACCCTTTATTTCATCTGATTGAACTTCAAAAACAGACCGATACACAGGTGATCATTGTGCCAGAAGATATCATCTATGTTACAAAACCCTGGCACAAGGACCCAAGCCTCGGGGATATCCTTTTGGGGACCCATGAAAAACCAGGTCTCATTAAACGACTTTTTCTCCTGGTGCGGCAACCGGAAAAGATTAGAGTGGCCGTGGCAAATCCTGTGAACCTAAAAGAATTCATCAATCTGCCGGAAATTGACAGCCTGGATGCAGAATTTCAAACCCATCGGCTAAGAAGCCATTTGGTGGATATTTTAAACCGCCAGAGAAAAAGTATTACCGGACCTGTTTTAAAATCCCGCCAGGAAATAACCGAGGATATCCTGACCCGGAAATCCCTCAAGGAATATCTGGCGGATTATGCTGCAAAAAACAACCGTCCCCTCTATAAAATCAATAAAAAGGCGGCTTCCTATAGCAATGAGATTGCTGCCAATTATAACATGAGGGTTATAAGTTTTTTAAATTTGTTGTTAACCTGGGTATTTAATAACATATTCGATGGATTGGTCCTCAATCAAAATGAAATCAACCGAATGAGGGAAAAATCAACACAAGCCCCTCTGATTCTTATCCCCTGTCATAAAAGCCATCTGGACTATCTGTTGTTGCCCTATGTGATGTTAAGAAACAACATGCCCTGCCCCCACATTGCCGCAGGAAAAAATCTCTCCTTCTGGCCCCTGGGCCCCATCTTCAGGGGAGGCGGTGCTTTTTTCATACGACGCACCTTTAAGGGGGCTGAACTCTATACAAAAATCTTTGGGGCCTACCTTGAAAAGCTGCTCTACGAAGGATTTAATCTTAAAATTTTTATCGAAGGCGGCAGAAGCCGCACCGGAAAACTGCTGACCCCCAGACCCGGCGGACTTGGCATGATCATCAGAGCCTATCTGAATGGGGCTTGTGACAACCTGTATTTTGTCCCGGTCTTTGTCGGGTACGACAGGGTTCTTGAAGAGGATGCCTATTTAAAAGAGATAGAAGGGGGAAAGAAAAGTCCTGAAACCCTCAAAGGGCTGCTCAATACCCGGAAATTTTTGAAAAAAAAATATGGAAAGGTGTATATCAAGTTTGATGAACCCCTGTCTTTGAAGGACTATTTAAAGGAAAAGGATATTGGCCTTTCCAGGAGCACCGACCAGGAATACATGCAATTTGTAAAACAGTTCGGATACAAATTGATCAATTCCATAAATGAGAATGCCATTGTCACCCCCCATGGGATTGTGGCTTCCGCCATCCTCAATGGGGATAAAAATAACTTTGTAAAAAGACAGATGATTGAACGGGTAAACACCTATATGAATCTTTTGACATTCAACCAGGTGGACCTTTCTGACACCCTGATCATGGACCAGAGTCAGGCTATCAACACCGTCATCCAGAACTTTATCTCCAGAACCTTTATTGAACTTGCCGACGAGGATGAAGAAGAAATTTCCGACAACACTACCTTCATTGTCAAACACAACAAACGGGCCATTCTGGACTACTATAAGAACTCTGCCATCTGCTTTTTTGTGCCGGCAGCTTACACGGCCCTGGCCATTCTTGAGATTGACCAATTTAAATTTTCCCTGTCCGACCTGGTGCATCGGTATAAATTTTTGCAAAAAATATTTACCGATGAGTTTTCCTATGATGATGAAATCACACCGGAAGAGCAAATCTCAAAATGTATCAAGGGGTTTATCAACGAAGGCATACTCGTTCCGGACCCCAATCAGGCAGACATACTGAACCTGACCTCCCAGGGGCTTCGAAAGCTCAAATGGTTTGCCGCCTTTTTGCTCCCCTTCTTTGAATCCTATAAAACCTGTCTGCTCTTCCTGGAAAAAGAAAAAACAGACAAATATGATGCCAAGGAACAGACCAAAAAGATCCAGTCCTTTGGCAACAAACTGTATAAACGCAATCATATTACCCTCAAGGAATCTTTGTCTTTGGTCAATTACCGAAATGCAGCTACTTATTTTGCCAGAAACGATATTTTGGGCTCCGAGGATCAAATTCAAATTGATTATTATAAAGAAATTATTGACCGGTTAATCCGGCTGACGGTGTCCTAGCAAAACATGAAAGCACTCATTCTGGCCGCAGGATTCGGCACCCGGTTGTTGCCCTATACCCATAACTTCCCCAAACCGCTGTTCACGCTCAACCAGCGACCTGTACTGGACTTTGCCATTGAACGACTGATGCAATGCGGATGTGATCAAATTTTTGTAAATACCCACCATTGCCACGAACAAATAGAGGCCTTTGTCCGACAGCACCACTTTAAGGACAAAATTCAAACCATCCACGAACCCAGGATTCTGGATACAGGTGGTGCCATTGCCAATATCCGGCCCTTCATGGACTCCGATCCTTTTTTTGTGATCAATGCTGATATTTTTTGTAATGTGGACCTCCGACAAGTATATGAGGCCCACCTGGCAAGCCAGATACTGGCAAACCAGACCGGGACCAAGACCAATCAGACCCAGACTAACCAGATCCTGGCGACCCTGGTCCTTCATGATTATCCCGAATTCAACAAGATCCAGGTAGATGAAGAAGGGTTTATTGAAAGTTTTGAGTCTCCTTCGGGAAAGGGGCTTGCATTTACCGGAATTCAGGTGTTATCCCCTGACATCTATTTGCATATGCCAAAATCATCTTATGGACCTGATGGATCGGGTGGGTCAGGCACACAAGATCAAGAAAAATTTTCCAGCATTGATATCTATAAAAAGCTAACCCAAAGCAAACAGATAAAAGCCCAGGTGATGGAACAGATTTTCTGGAAAGATATCGGCACGATCCCTTCCTATGTACAAACTTCCCAACAAACGTTAAGCGCTCACCTGTTGGGTCTGCCGGAGAACAACCTTGGTGAAATTAACATTAATCCCATCACCGGAGACGGCTCGGACCGATTATGGTTCAGGGCTGTGCATGGGAAGCGTTCCCTGGTCATCTCTGATCATGGGATTTGCATGGATCAAAGTGATAACCTGTCCCAGCTGAAAGCCTTTGTCAGCATCGGCACCCATTTGGCATCCAAAAATATTTGTGTCCCTAAAATCCTTGGGTATGACGCTCTTTCCGGGCAGGTTGCCCTGGAAGACCTGGGAAATATCCACCTGGCCACCCTGGTAAACCAAAGCCAAAACCCGACACAGGTAGTAGATCTTTATAAAAATGTCATTGACCATCTCATTGAATTTTCCCAGGCAGGCGTCCAAAACTTTGATACCAACTGGACCTGCCAGACCCCCACCTACTCAAAGGAACTTATCCTGGAAAAAGAGTGTGCCTATTTCATGACGGCATTTATCCAGGATTACCTTGGGAAAAACTGTTTGTTTGAATCATATGCCCAGGAGTTTGGCATCATTGCCGACAATGCCTTAAAATATGCCCATAATGGGTTGATGCACAGGGACATGCAGTCTAAAAATATCATGGTCCATGATAAAAAAATCTATTTCATTGATTTTCAATCCGCTCGAATCGGCCCCTTGCAGTATGATCTTGCTTCCCTTTTAATCGATCCCTATGTTAAACTGCCCCAAATTGTGCAGGAAGAAATGCTTACCTATACCCTGCTCCGACTGGAGATTGATTCAACAATAAAACAAGATGAATTCAAAGAATGTTATCAATTTTGCTGTCTGACCCGGAATCTTCAGTTTTTAGGAGCATTTGCCTTTCTTTCCCGGGTCAAGGGTAAAAAAAAATTTGAATCCTATATCCCACATGCCGTGGGATCTTTGAAATCCACCCTCAGGCGAATGAATCGCTTTCCTGCATTGTCTAAACTTGTAAACACACTATAAGGAGTTTTAAAATATGAAAAAAATACCTATTATGATTAACGGACTGCCTGGAAATGTTTCCCGAATCATGGCTGCCGCGGGCATGAAAGATGACCGCTTCATTGTCATGCCCTATTCCCTGACCGGCGCAGATATAACAGATACCACCACACTGGTGGATAACCAAAATTTTTCTCTTCTTAAACCCGATACAAGGGATGAAATCGTAAAAGAACTGCTTGCCAAGTATCCCGCGTTCATAGCCGTTGATTATACCCACCCAAGTGCCGTGAATGGCAATGCGATATTTTATACCCAACACAAGATCCCCTTTGTCATGGGAACCACCGGGGGAGACCGGGAAAAACTTGAAGAAACGGTTCAAAAGGGAAACTCTGCCGCCGTCATTGCCCCGAACATGGCCAAACAGATTGTGGGGCTCCAGGCCATGATGGACTATGCAGCCAAAACATTCCCGGGTCTTTTCACGGGGTATTCCCTTGAAGTCAAGGAGAGCCACCAACAGGGAAAGGCTGATACCTCCGGGACGGCCAAAGCCATGGTAGGCTATTTCAATGAACTGGGCGCTGATTTCAAGATGGAAGAAATCCAACAGATCCGGGACCCCAAGGTTCAGGAAAACCAATGGTTGATTCCCAAAGAACACCTGTCCGGACATGGATGGCACACTTACACCCTCACAGCAGCAGACGGGTCTTCCCTGTTCGAAATTAAACACAATATCAACGGCAGGGATATTTATGTCAGCGGCACCTTTGATGCGGTTGTCTATTTAAGTAAAAAAATGCAGCTAAAGGAAAATACCAAACAACTTTTCACCATGATCGATGTTTTAAATCAAAACTGAAACCGGTTATGAATCTGTACCTGAAAATAATGTTGATTCTGTTTGGCCTGGCCTATTTGATCAGTCCTGTGGATATTATCCCTGACCTTTTGGTTCCCTATGTCGGCTGGGTTGATGACTCGCTTGTCATCTTTGCCATTTACCATCTGATCCGGCATGGGGAGCTTCCCTGGTTTCTTTTTAAGAAAAAGACGGTTGGGGGAACTAGAAAATCCCCAGGGAATCATGAAAAAACCTCCCGGCATAGAAACCCTAAGCAGGCTCCTTACGAAAATACGGATCAAAATCCGGGTAAAAATCCGGGTAAAAAAAAGAAAGACCAAAACAGTTCAAGCAATGGAACTTCTTGCTTCAAATCTGATCATGAAATATTAGGAGTTCCGGACAATGCCACACAGGAAGAAATCAGGAAAGCCTATAAAGAAAAAATAAAACAATACCACCCGGACAAGGTCTCACATCTGGGAGAGGAATTCTCACACCTTGCCTATGAAAAATTTCTGGAAATACAAAAAGCATATGGTGCCCTGAAAAAGGGTTGAATTAAGATTCAAGGTGTATGGCTTCAAACCCAAGCCCTAAAGCCTTTAGCAGCAAATTTACCAGGAATTCATCATGTTGATGCCAAGAAATTTAACCACTTCTTCCTGCATTTGTTTAAACCTGTACCCCAGGACATGAACAATATATCCCATTATTTTAAACCCGATATCCGTATTTGAGGCCATTAGTTTCTTTAATTTTTCAGCATTAATTTTAACCACCTGACATCTTCTTGAGGCGCAATAGGCTGAAAGCCTCATCTTATAGGGAGGAATAAAACAGGACCATCCAAATACCTGGGATTCCTGAATCTCGTTATGGTGTGTTGATATCATATTATCTTTAGTTGTGGCATTTGCATTGGGCATTTCAAACCGCAACTCAACACGGCCGTCAATAACGATCCACATGTCCTGGGCGGCCTCCCCTTCCGTAAAAAGTATCTGGTCCTGCTGAAAAGTTTCAAGAATACAAAGTTCCAAAATTTTGTTCAATTGATCCGAATTAAAATCTTGAAAAATGTGCATTTCTTCAAGCATGGCGAGTGTAAGCATGTTTTTCCTCCTTTCGTTTAGGTAATTTAGAAAGAATTTGGAATAACAGTTCTATTGGCAGATGAATGATACAGATGTTTTTGAGAAGTGAATTTGAGAAGTGAATATGGAAATAAAGTTCGATTTTATCCAAAATGTCTAATTCAATATAACGAAAAGCATATTCATTGTAAATACAAAAATCTAAACAGAAACTGACAAAATAACCTCAACAATGGCGACAAACCAAGTCTCATCTTTGAATTAGGATTGACAAAATCCTCGATCTTTGAAATATAAGAGCTTTTGACACCCCCAGTACAAAGGAGAATACCTTGACCGGAGTAAGTGAAATTCTTGTGTTAATTCTGTTGATTTCCGGCATCCTGATTCTTCCGAGAATGTTCAAACCAGCCCCTGTTAAAACCAAGAGGCTAAAAAAGGTTTCCTTAACCAAAACAAAAAGGGGGGGTATTGTCCTCTCCATCCTGGTCCCAATAGCGGCAGCAATAGGGTTCAAGCCCTGGACCGGTAACCTTGTCCTCTTTGTTTCCATTGGTATCATTCCTGTGGTCCTGGCCTGGGCCATTGTCTGGATACTGGCCGCACAAAAGAA
>JAFLJU010000181.1 GCA_022712835.1 Desulfobacteraceae bacterium | reverse complement strand
TTGGGGAACCTGGCATGCCAACGAAATAGGTCAAGCTTCCATTAAAATGATGATTTCTGATGAATTAAAGAAAATCACCCTGATCGGAATCGGGGGGCTTGCCATTCTTCTGCCCCTGATTTTGACACTGATCATGTGGGGGGGGCAAACCAATGGTTTTTTAATCTTTTTGAGATTAGCCGCGATCTTTGCCGGTGACCTGGCGGTTCGATATATCATCATGAAAAGTGCAGTTTATACACCCCTGCTGGAAAGAAATTAGAAAAAAATTAGAAAAAACTAATTTCAGAAGAATACTAAAGGGGCAGGTAAAGATGGTTTTCTTTCCTGCCCCTTTATTTTTGTCTTTGGGGGAGAGTGTAAGAAATAAATAGTTTGATATTGAAAAGGTTGAATAAAAGTTATAATAGCGCTATATAACAGATGTTATGGTAGAATAGGAATCAAAGGACCTCATGCTTAAGGATGACACCATTAGAAGCAAAGAGAAAAGGATGGCAGTTGAGAGGGGTTTATGATGATCCCAAACTGACACAAATCGTTAATATGTATGAAGAACTAGGCTTTGCGGTTAAATGTATGCCTGCAAGTTCCGACGTTGTCACTGGGTGCGATGTGTGTTTCAACCAATCGCCTGATAACTATGAAGTGATTTATACAAAAAAAAACGATTCTTAATAAGCGGAATGAAAGGATACTTTTGTAAAAAATAGGATGTTATATGGCAGATAATGATAAAAAAGATAAGAATTTAAACAAGAACTCTCCCCCCAAGGCCAAGGTAAAATTCGAGGTCTATGGAGAGGAAATGATCGAAAAAGAGGTCAAATCTTCGGGTAATAGTGGCCGGATTTATCTTCCCCCAAACTGGGTTGGGCACACCGTGAAAATCATAAAAGTAGAATAGTGGAGGATTTTGTGGAAGAAAGGGTCAGCATAAGGGAAATCAGGGTAGACGATACACAAGCCATTCAGGACATCCGAATTGCTATTTCAGAAGAAGATGCACGGGTTGATTTCCAAAAATTAGTTGAGCAGCATATTTCTGAAGGAAACGGCCAAACAAGTCTGGTGGCACAAGTAGACGGCATGGTGGCAGGTTACATGATATCCACCACCCTCTACGCGGGATTTGGTATCGGCAAAAGTGCATGGATCGTGTCCTTTGGCGTTCATCCCAATCATATGGGAAAAGGAATTGGGCTGAAACTTGCGAACAGGGTTTGTGATATCTACAAGGAAAAAGGGGTTAGCTCCATCTATTCCTCAGTGATGTGGGATTCCATTGATGTGCTTTCTTTTTTTAAAAAATTAGGATTTAAGCGCAGTGAGTTTATTAATCTGAAAAAGGATCTTTAGCCGCAACTTAAAAGGGCCGGAGATCATTTAATTGAATACAGCAAGCAAGCCTGTGGGAAAAGATCCCCACGGGCTTGTTTTTTTTTGATGCAAAATATGCGTCCAATTTTTCTTGGATAAATTTTAAGAGAAGACAAGGATCGGTATGATTCGCTTAATGATGATTGGTTTAGTTTCAGGTGGCTTTTTTAGTGCCACCTTTGTGTTGAACCGGGTGATGAGTCTTGGGGGAGGCCATTGGTTCTGGTCAGGGGCGTTACGGTATGGATATATGATTCTCTTTTTGGGGTTGGGGATTGCCATTATCCAGGGATTGCCATTTTTTAAAGAAATGATAAATGTGTTGTATCGGCATCTATTGTTCTGGATTGTTTCAGGCAGCATTGGGTTTGGGGCTTTTTATGCATTGATCTGTTTTAGTGCGGACTATTCTCCTGGTTGGGTGGTGGCTACAACCTGGCAGCTGACCATCATCGCCTCCCTGTTTGTGCTCCAGGGGTTTGGCAGACGATTTCCCAAAAAAATATGGGGATGCGCCCTGGTGGTTTTTGGCGGCGTCTGCCTGGTGAACCTAAGCCATTTTGAACTTTCTCACCTAGAGTCTTTGTTCCTGGGCGCTATTCCGGTGGGGGTGGCAGCGTTTTGCTACCCATTGGGGAATCAATTGGTCTGGGAAGCAAAAATCGGCCGTAGGTGTGTGCCAAAAATTGATGGGCTTGTTTTAGACAATGCCTTTGCCAAGGTGTTTCTCCTGTCTCTGGGCAGTATCCCTTTCTGGGGCCTGCTCTTTTTTTTAACAGATCCCGGGCTTCCTTCTCCCGGGCAATGGATGAATACCGCTCTTGTTGCCCTATTGTCCGGGGTGGTGGCCACCTCTTTGTTTTTATATGCCAGGGGCGCTGCCGATACACCGGCCAAGCTTGCCTCTGTGGATGCCACCCAGTGCAGTGAAGTACTCTTTGCCCTGGGGGGTGAAGTTCTTTTCCTTGGGACAGCCCTTCCAAATTTTACTGGGCTGATGGGCATTCTCGTCACGGGGTTGGGATTAATTGCCTTTGCCAGGTTCTCAAAATGATTGCAAAAAACTGACAGGGTTCATTCTGGGTGCTCACATCGGCCCGGATGCAATCCCGGAAGAATGGCTCAGGGATATGGTTTTTGCCAATGAAATCCTTGAATTGCCTGGGTAAAAAAAAACGGCCGTTTAAACCTTGTTTAAACGGCCGTTGCAATCTTGTCTCGTGAAATCAATCGGTGCCCTTGAGTCTCTTGTTGCCAGACAAGGCTTAATCGCTAAATTAAATTCCCAGATAGGCCTTTTTTACATCTTCGTTGGTCAGCAGGTTTTCAGCGGTATCGGTTATGGTGATGGCCCCGTTTTCCATCACGTACCCGCGGTGGGCAGCTTTTAGGGCCAGATTGGCATTCTGCTCCACAATAAAGATAGTGGTGTTCTGCTCTTCATTGATTTTTTTGATAATACTGAAAATCTGTTTGATAATGATGGGCGCAAGGCCCAGGGAGGGTTCATCCAGCAGCAATACCTTGGGTCGACTCATGAGCGCCCTTGAGATGGCCAGCATTTGCTGCTCCCCGCCGCTCAGGGTTCCGCCAGCCTGATTTTTCCGGTTGGAAAGGATGGGGAAAAGACCATAGACATAGTCCATATCCTTTTTGATTTCATCGGTGTCATTGCGCAAAAAGGCCCCCATATCCAGATTTTCCGCCACGGTAAGGTAGGGGAAAATCCTGCGGCCTTCGGGCACCTGGCAGATGCCCAATTTTACAATTTCATCCGGGGGCAGGTGGGTAATGTCCCGTCCCTTGAATTCAATCTTACCCCGCTTGGCAGGGACCACGCCCGAGGTGGTCATCAGGGTGGTTGATTTTCCAGCCCCGTTGGCACCGATAAGGGAAATGACCTCGCCTTCGGTCACCTCAATGCTGATTCCCTTGAGGGCATGGATGTTTCCATAATAGGTATGTATGTCTGTTAATTTAAGCATCGTCAGCGTCGTCTCCCAGATAGGCTTTGATGACATCCGGATTGTTTTTTACCTCTTCCGGTGTGCCCTCCGCAATTTTTTTGCCATAATCCACCACATGAATTCTGTCTGAAAGACTCATGACAAGTTTCATGTCATGTTCAATGAGTAAGATGGACAGGTTTTCATTGTCCCTCAGCCAGATGATCAGATCATCAAGCTCCTTTGTCTCCTGGGGATTCATGCCAGCTGCCGGTTCATCCAGTAAAAGGAGAAAGGGATCCGTGGCAAGGGCCCGTGCAATTTCAAGACGGCGCTGGGCACCATAGGGAAGGTTCACGGCCATTTCATTGACATATTGCTCTAGGCCTATCTTTTCAAGGATTTCATAACTGGCATAGGTTGCTTCTTTCTCTTCATTCTTCTGGCTTTTGGGGCGCATCAATGCACCGAAAACACCGGCGTTCATCCGGCAGTGCCGTCCGATCATCACATTTTCCAGCACGGTCATGCCCTGGAAGAGCCGGATGTTCTGGAAGGTTCTGGCAAGTCCTCTTTCCGTTACCTGGTTGGTTTTCAGACCCCTGAGGCTTTGGGTGGATTTGCCGGGAGGGGTGATGTCAACTTTGCCTGTTGTGGGTTGGTAAATGCCGGTAATACAATTGAAAAATGTTGTTTTACCCGCACCATTGGGACCGATGAGTGCTGCGATCTGTCCTTGTTCAATGGCAATATCCACATTGTCTATGGCTTTTAGTCCCCCAAAGGTCATGGTGAGATTTTTTACATTGAGTATGGGTTCCATAAATTTATTCTTCTACTTTTTTAAATTCATATGTTTTTCGTACGCTCTTGATCAGTCCCTCGGGTTTGAACACCATGACAATCACCTGGAGGGCGCCAAATACCAGCATTCTGTACTCTGCCACCGCCCGTAAATATTCCGGGAGTAAAATGAGCACAAGGGCCCCGGCAATAACACCGATGGCCGATCCCATACCGCCGATGACCACCACGCATAAAATAGTGATGGACTCCATGATGGTAAAGGACATGGGGTTGATATAGGAGGTTTTGGCGGCAAAGACCACACCACCGATGCTGGCCCAGGTGGCACCCAGGGCAAAGGCGGTCAGCTTGGTTTTTACCTTGTCGATTCCCATGGCCTGGCAGGCGATGTCATCATCTCTCATGGCAATCCAGGAACGCCCCAGCCTGGAATTTTCCAGACGGCTGACAAAAAAGATGGTCATGAGCACCAGTCCCGTCACAATAAAATAGATATAAATAACAGTGCCATGTTGACCCAGGTCAATGCCGAAAAAGCTGGGGGGCGGAATATTGGAAATCCCTCTAGGCCCATTGGAAAAGGCATCCCAGTTTTCCATGATGATCCGGATAATTTCCCCAAACCCAAGTGTGACAATGGCCAGGTAATCCCCTCTCAGCCGCAGTACCGGATACCCAAGTAGGGTACCGAACAAAAAGCCTAGTGCCGCTGAAATGGGCAGTGCCAGCCAGAAATTGACCCCGAAATGCAGGTTTAAGAGTGCATAGGCATAGGCGCCCACGCAGTAAAAGGCCACATATCCTAAGTCCAAAAGTCCTGCAAGTCCCACCACAATGTTTAGCCCCAGGCCCAGCATGACATAGACCAGGGCCGATATCATGATGCTGGTATGGTACATGGAAAAAACAAAGGGGTAGAACAGAAAAAAGATGGCCAGAACCACCAGAAACGGTATGCGGAACCGATCGTTTTGAAGGAGTCTGTGAACAAGGGGGACATCATCCGAGGTTTCGGCTTTTTGTTTTTCTTCTTTGCGACGTAGAAAATAATTCCATGTCAGCGAAGCAAAAAAAGTACCAATTCCAATCCAGAAAAGATGACTCCACCGGAAGATAACAATGTGCTTTATGGTATTTACTTTAATGACCATGATGGGAAAGGTCAGTACCATAAACCATAAAGCTACGAAAACTGCCTGTTTGATTTCTTTTTTTGTAACCATAATCTTCTTTTCAAATAATGATAGTTAAACTTTTTGGGTTTCGTGTTTGCCAAGTATGCCCGAGGGCCTGAAGATGAGTATAATAACAAGAATGGAAAAGGCAAAGACATCTTCATACTCGCTATAGAAATAGCCGGTGAAAAAGCTTTCTGAAATACCCAGGACAAGACTGCCAAGCACAGCACCCGGAACCGAACCAATTCCGCCGAGAACCGCAGCAATAAATGCCTTGAGTCCGGCAAGAAAGCCGATGAAAAAGTTTATCTGCCCCACGTGGCAGGCAATGAGAACCCCGCCGATGGCGGCAGTGGCAGATCCCACCACAAAGGTGGTGGAGATCACTCGATTGACATTGATACCCAAAAGAGCCGCCATAACTTTATCCTGGGCCGTGGCCCGCATGGCTTTTCCTATTTTAGTAAATTTGATGAGCATTCCCAGAAGGATCATGACAATGACGGTGGTCACAATAATGGTCAATTCAACAGAAGTCATAATGTGTGCATAGGGTTCCCAGAATGCAAAATCAGGAATCAGGCTTTCAAAGGGCATAAATTCAGGTGTCTGGGCAAGCATGACATAGTTTTGAAGGAAAAGGCTCATGCCGATGGCTGAAATCAGGGCAGAGAGTCTGGGTGCATTCCTCAAGGGCTTATAGGCGATTTTTTCAACGGTATATCCATAGGCACAGGAATATGCAACGGCAAAAACAACGGCAAGAATCGCAATCACTGCCGAGTTCCATCCCCAAAGACCCAGGACACTTGCCACAATCAATGCGGTGATGGCACCAATCATATAGATCTCACCATGGGCAAAGTTGATCAACTGGATAATTCCGTATACCATGGTATACCCAAGGGCGATCAAGGCATAAATGCTGCCCCGTGTGAGACCCCCTAAAAGCAATTCCAAAAAATAGACAGGGTCTGAAATCACTTCTCTGATACCTAAAAATCCAAGTATACCGGTGATCGTCACCCCTATTATTATCTTAATCCAACGCATGTTAATTAATTTAAAACTCCTAAACTTTGTTAAATTAAAGTAAACCTAATACTTACAAAAACAGGAGCCGTAATGTTTAAATTACGCTCCTGTTTTGTAAAACATCAGTGATTAATTAACTTGCTTGTATTTTCCATCAATAACCTTGTAGACAGAAAAGCCAGCACCTACAACGTCGCCTTTTTTATCAAATCCAATGGGTCCCAGGGGAGAATCCACTTTGATCTCAAACATGGCGGTCCGCATTTTGTCATAATCGATGGAACCAGCTTTCTCTGCTGCCATGGCAAGGGCCTGGAGGCAGGCATATCCATTGTAAAAGAATGTTCCGGGGTCTTCACCGTATTTTTTCTGATGTTTGGCAGAAAGTTCCTGATACAGGGGGTTGGAGGAGGTATCATTGGGGCCAGTTGCATAGACGCCGTCGGAATATTTGCCAGCCAGGTTGGTGAAGTTGTCACCGATGATGCCGTCACCGCCAAAGAAAGTGGTCTTGACCCGTTTCTTTTTCAGCAGTTGAACAATTTTGGAAGCATCTGAGTGATATCCGCCCCACATGGTGAGGTCCGCTTTTGATCGTTTGATTTTCTGAACAATGGCTGAAAAATCAACAGCGCCTGTGGTAACCCCTTCGAACAATACAATTTCAACACCGCCCAGTGCCTCAAATCTTGATCGTGCAAGGTCCATCTGACCTTTCCCATAATCGCCTTTGTCATGGATCAGGGCCACTTTTTTTACTTTTAGTTCGTTTTTAGCAAAGTTGGTCATGAGGGTTGCCTGGGCACCGTCATAGGCAATGGTTCTGAAAAAGTTGGGATGTTCGCCTTTAAGGGTCAGGGCATCACTGGTGGAGGCCGGGGAGACAACCAGAAGATTTGCATCTTTGTAAATTTTGTTGGCTGCAATGGTGGCACCCGAGCAAACATGGCCTACAATCATCTGGGCGCCGTCGGAAACCAGTTTTGTTGCCATGTTCACAGAAACTTCTGGTTTACACACATCATCACCGATCAGCAATTCAATCTGTTGACCTAGGATACCGCCCTTGGCATTGATGGCTTCCGTTGCCATCTCAACACCACGAACAGAAGAAATTCCATAGGGGGCAAGATCTCCTGAGATAACCCCGCCAACCCCTATTTTGATTGTATCACTGGTAAAACCGGGTGCAGCAAAGACTGCCACGGATACAACAGCTATTGCCAATGCCTTGAAAAAAGATTTCATCTTCATACTCCCCTTTGTTAAAATTAAATTTTAGTACAGCCAAAATTTTAGTACAGCATAGTTACAATTTTTATTGTGAGTTTTGCAAATATAGAAAAGAAGGGTGGTTATAGTCAAGTAAAAAAGGCGATTGGACATAAAAAAAACCGATAGCAGCGCGAAAACCCCTGAAAATGGTAGGCTTGTCTTGTATAGACAAGCCTAATCGAGCAACCTGTGTTTCTTGAATCTTTTAGGGGACAATTTTTTCAAAATGGCAGGTGAAATGCCGTAAAAATTTATTCTGATAGGTAATCCTGTGGCCTGGGATTTCGGCTTTTTTTGCCCAGACCTCCCGGATCACCTCTATGAGGTAATCAAAGTGGCTCTGGGTATATACCCGCCGGGGAAAGGCAAGCCGGACCAGTTCCAGAGGGGAGGGCAGTTCTGTTCCGTTTTCATCAAAACTGCCGAACATGACACTTCCCAGCTCCACTCCCCTCACGCCTCCTTCGATGTAAAGGGCATTTATGACGCCAATGCCCGGATACTGCAGCGCTGGCATATCCGGGAGCATTTTCCTGGCATCCAGGAAGACCGCATGTCCCCCGGCTGGCCGGACAATGGGAACACCGATGTCCAGGAGGCTTTTGCTCAAATACTGCACGGTTGCCTGGCGGTAAACCTGGTAATCATACTCCAGGGCTTCCATCAACCCAACCGCAATGGCTTCAAGGTCCCGGCCCGCTAACCCCCCATAGGTGGGGAATCCCTCCCGCATGATTAAAAGGTTGGTAAAGTTTTCCGCCCAGGTATCATCGTTACAGATGAGGAACCCGCCGATATTGGCTAGTCCGTCTTTTTTGCAGCTCATGGTGGCTGCATCGGCATAGGAAAACATTTCCCTGGCAATTTCCAGCAAAGAGGTGCCACGGTAGCCTTCTTCCCTTTCATGGATGAAAAATGAATTTTCGGCAAACCTGCAGGCATCCATGACCAAAGGGATATCGTGTTTTTTGAGTACCTTTTTGACGGCCCGGATATTTGCCATGGAAACCGGTTGCCCCCCACCGGTGTTATTGGTGACGGTGATCATGGCAAAGGGGATTTGCTCCCGGCCGTGTTCTTTTATACATTGTTCCAATTTCTCAATGTCCATGTTGCCCTTGAAGGGGGATTCGTCGCCTGTGTCCATTCCCTCTGCGCACAGAAGGTTGGCGGCAACTCCCCCCACAAATTCGATATTGGCTCTTGTGGTATCAAAATGGGAATTATTGGGAATTACCTGTCCTTTTTTTATCAGGGTCTGGGCAAGGATTCCTTCGGCAGCTCGCCCCTGGTGGGTGGGCAGAATATGCTTGATGCCAGTAATGCTTTTGACGGTTTTTTCAAAATGTTTCCAGGACCGGGACCCGGCATAGGATTCGTCTCCCAACATCATGGCGGCCCATTGCCGGGTGGACATGGCACCGGTGCCGGAATCGGTTAAAAGATCGATGCAGCAGTCTTCGGCATCCAGCAAAAAAACATTTCCATGGGCAATTTCAAGGGCTTTGACCCGTTCTTCCTGGGAAATAATTTTTATGGGTTCGGTGGTTTTGATTCTAAAGGGTTCGATAATGGTTTTCATGGTCGTTTCCTTTTAATAGTAGGGTTGTCTTATTGGGGGTTAATCATGTTTTTGAACATTTCCATTAATGCCGTGAGGTGTTGCTTATAACTGTTTTCGTCCATGGCCGGGATGATCTGGTGGCTGCCGATATAAAAGCAATACCGAATCATGGAAAAGAGTTCCACTTTGTCTTTGTCCGGGGTCATCAGGGAAAACAGGCTTCTTAAAAAATCCACCCGCCGGGTGTCAATGCGCTCCTGGAATTGCCGGGCAAGGGGGTCCCGCAGGGCCCAGGCCCTTATGGCTACTTCTGCTTTGGGGTCCATGGATTTTTCAGACAAGCTCATAAGGGTTTCGTTGATGGCCTCGGGGGTTTTTTCCTGTTCGCTGTACCGGATGATTTCAATGGCCTGGCTTTTTTCCCATTGTTCCAGAAGTTGTCTGGAATAATCTTCTCTGTTTTTAAAATGATGGTAAAAAGATCCCTTTGTCTTTTTCAGGCTACGGGTCAGATTTTCAATGGTCAATCCGCCAGCACCTCTGGCTCTAAGGATTTTAAATCCTTGGTTAAACCAGGTGGCCTTATCTGTTTTTTTTGTGATTTTTTTCATGGTGCTCCTGTTGATTGCAAACCATACCATATGGTATGTTTTTACCATGACATGGTTCCGGGATCAAGGAAAAATATTGAGTATCTTTTTTGAACATAGTATTGTTTTTTATTGGTGACAAAATTATACAAATATAGCATTAAAGGATAAGACATTTGGAACCCCATGAAAAACTAATTTCGTTAAGAAAAAAAATGGCAGACCAGAATATTGCCGCCCTTGTGATTCCCAGCGGGGATCCCCACCAGAGTGAATATATGGCGGATTTTTGGCAGGCAAGGCAATGGCTCACAGGGTTTACCGGCTCTGCCGGTACGGCGGTGGTCACAATGACAACAGCCATTCTCTGGACCGACTTTCGATATTGGATCCAGGCCGCCTCCCAGATTAAAGACTCGGCCTTTGAGCTGTTCAAACAGGGGGAATCGGATGTGCCGGATTTTGAGGAGTGGCTATCCCAAACCCTTTTGCCCGGGGATGTGATCGCCCTGGATGGGAATGTGGTCTCGGTCACCCATGTTAAAAAATACAGTCAGGTGTTCATGCAAAAAGGGATGACCCTTGCACCGGATGTTGATCTTATTTCAGACAGCTGGACAGATCGCCCCCCCATGCCGGCATCCAGGGCCTGGGCCTTGCCGGACACCTATGCCGGCAGGAGTCGGATTGAAAAACTGGGGCGTATCCGAAAGTCCATGGACAAGATCGGTGCCACTACTCATTTGCTGACCACCCTGGACGACATTGCCTGGACCTTTAATTTAAGGGGAGAGGATGTCCACAACACACCGGTGAATCTGGCCTTTGCCCTGATCACCCTTGACCGGGCGATTCTGTTTATCAATCCTTCTAAGGTGGATCCAGATCTATCGTCCCAGCTTGAACAAGACCAGATTGAACAGCTTGACTATACCCGTGTGAAAGAGACCCTGGGCTGCCTGGGGGAAAAGACCCAAATTCTTCTGGACCCCGATGTCGTGGGGTATTCCCTATACCAGGCCCTGGACCCTGGGGCCAAAATTATTGAAGGGGTGAACCCCGCCACACAACTCAAAGCCGTTAAAAATGAGATTGAAACCAATCATATACGTCAAACGGCCATCAAGGACGGGATTGCCATGGTCAATTTCTTATATTGGATTGAAAGCAGAACCGATGACAGCCCGATTTCTGAAATGAGTGTGGCCGACACCTTGTTTGAATTCAGGCAATCACAACCAGATTTCATGGACAACAGTTTTGATCCAATCATGGCTTACCAGGACCATTCTGCCATGTGCCATTACAAGGCATCTTCCCAAAGCGACCGGGTGCTTAAAAAAGAGGGGATGTTTCTCACCGACTCCGGGGGCAATTATCTCACCGGCACCACGGACATTACCCGGACCCTCAATCTGGGGGTTCCCACAAACCAGGAAATCAGGGATTATACCCTGGTGCTCAAGGGGCATATCTGTGTGGCCACCGCCCTGTTTCCCAAGGGAACCAAAGGATTCCAAATCGACACCCTGGCCCGTCAATTTCTCTGGAAGGAGGGGATGACTTTCGGACATGGAACCGGTCACGGCGTGGGATTTTTCCTAGGGGTTCACGAAGGACCGGCAAGAATAAGCCCCCATCCTGTTGATGTGGAATTGAAAGAGGGGATGCTTTTGACCAATGAACCAGGGCTCTACCGGGAAGGCCACTACGGTATCCGCCTTGAAAACATGATTTTAGTGGTTGAAGCCCAGAAGACCGAGTTTGGTCAGTTCATGAAGTTTGAGAACATGACCCTGTGCCATTTTGAAACTTCCCTGGTGGACAGTAAATTGCTAACCGGTGAGGAAAAAACCTATCTGAACGCCTATCATCAAGATGTCTATGGCTCCTTAAGCCCCGGTTTGGACCCGGGGGTTGCGGCATGGCTTAAAAAGAAAACCGTTCCAATTTAGGGCTTTTATACGTTCAACACATGGCCCTAGGCTTTCTGACCAGGGCCATGTGTTGAATTATACGTTGAATCTGAAGTGAAGCACATCTCCGTCAGCCACAACATATTCTTTGCCTTCCACCCTCATTTTGCCGTTTTCCTTGAGTTTTTGTTCGGTTTTGTACTCAAACAGATCGGTGCAATGGTAGGTTTCAGCCCGGATGAACCCATGTTCGAAATCCGTATGAATAATACCTGCCGCCTGGGGGGCCCTGGCGCCATTGGGAAAGGTCCAGGCCCGGACCTCTTTTTCTCCTGCTGTGAAATAGGTGTTCAATCCCAGCATGTCGTATCCTTCGCGAATCAGCTTGTCCAGGCCGGACTCTTCCAGGCCAGCAGCTTCCAGAAACTCTGCCTTTTCTTCTGCAGAGTCCAGATCGCTGATTTCCGATTCCAGCTTGCCCGAAATCACCACCACCCCGGAGCCGTCTTTTTCAGCAAATGCCCGAACTTTTTTTACATGGTCGTTGTCCGCTTCCAGCTCGTCATCCCCCACATTGCAGCAGTAGAGTTGTTTTTTCATGGTAATCAGGTGAAGATCGGCAATCATCTCTTGTTGCCGCTCATCTAAATCTACCAGGCGAGCGGGTATCCCCTCTTCCAGGGCTTCCTTCAACAGGTCAAGGACAGGCTCTGCGGCTTTTGCCATTCCTGAAATCTTCTTGTCCGCGGATTTTTTGAGTCTCACCAGGCTGTCCTGGCGTTTCTGAACGGTCTCAAGATCGGCAAAGGCAAGTTCAATACGGATGGTTTCAATATCGCTTTCCGGGTCCACCCGGCCTTCCACATGAACCACATCATCATCTTCGAAACACCGGACCACATGGACAATGGCACCCACCTGCCGGATGTGGCCCAGAAATTTATTCCCAAGTCCCTCTCCTTTGGAGGCCCCTTTGACAAGACCTGCAATATCCACAAACTCAACAATGGCGGGGATGATTTTTTGGGGAACAATATACTGGGTGATTTGTGCAAGCCGTTTATCCGGCACATGGACAATGCCCACATTGGGCTCAATGGTGCAGAAGGGATAATTTGCGGCTTCTGCCGGAGCCGAGGTTAGTGCCGAAAATATGGTTGATTTCCCCACGTTGGGAAGTCCCACGATGCCACAATTTAACTGCATAATACAAACCCCTTTCCTAAAAGACAAAACCCGGCATTCCATCTGCCAGGTCAATATTTAAAAAAATACAAGAAACGGCTTTATACAGTATTTCAGATAATTTACAAGTTTAATTTATGTCAAGGCTTCGTCCATCACCCAAAATGCTACCCTAGGAACCTATTGATTTGTAATGATAAACCCCTGGAGCCTAAGCTGTGATAATAATCCCTGGTCTCCTGCCAGATGTCCGGCGCCCACCAACACAAACTCAACCCCGGGCGTTTTTGCCAGCCTTTTTAATTGGATCATCCACTTCTGGTTTCTCGCGGCAAACAGGGTTTGGTAAAGCCCGGGGAAATATTTTTTTAGCGGCCCAAGTATCGCCCTGTCAAGGCCGGGTGTATCTCCTGTTCTCCAAGCCGTTTTAATGACCGGAAGTAAGTCGGGCAGGCGTTTCAAGTCCTCAATAATATAAGCGATCAATTTGTCTTCATTTCCGACGCCCAGGTTTTCAAAGATCGCGACCTGTTCTTCAAGAGCTTCAAGGTGTAGCCTTGGTTTGCCGTCCGTAACCGCCCGGGAAAAAAAGAATTCGTCCACTCCTGTTCCACCCACCCCCATCCGGTCCACTTCAATCTGGGTCAATGTGATCAGGACCAGGCCGGGTTTGAATTTGTTCATGGCTTCTACCGGAATATTTCGATCCGCGGTAAAAATTTTAAGCGCCTGGAAGGTGCCAGGTCTCACTAACTTTTTAAGCGTTCGGTTGTC